>JAHFSN010000299.1 GCA_023265735.1 Spirochaetaceae bacterium
CCCCAGTTCGATGAAGCGAAGGCGCTTGTAGGAGAACTTCGTGTCGCCATAGAGACCTATCACACTGGTCGACGTCGACTTTTCCCGGGCGAAGGCCTGGACCCGGGCCTGGTAGTCCCCCTCGCGGAACTCGCTCAACGGGAGGGGGCACGTCAGGGTTCCGTCGGTTTCGGTTCCTGCCTCCACCGTGGTTCGGTAGGTCGTTCGGACGGGGCTGCCGGCCGAGGTTTCAAAGAGGGTAAACTCGTAGTAGTCGGCGCCCTTCACCGCCGCCCACGTCGCCGTGGAGTCCATCTGCTCCGGCAGGAGGACCACCGAGCTGGGCTGGGGCTGGGTCAGCCGCACCTCGGGATAGGGGGCGACGACGTCGAAACGGCGGGGGGGAGTCTGGAGGAACACCGACCCATTCACGTTGAAACTGGACAACCGCCAGTAGTAGGTGGCCGGAGCCCAGTTCTTCCCCAGGAGGGTGTCGGACTTGACGGGCTGCTCGAAGACCACCTCTTTGAAGTCCGGAGTATTCGACACTTGAAAGACCGTGCGGGTGGGGAGGTTGGATTTCCAGCTGAACCTCACGTTGGTCACAAACCGGTCGGCCACCTGATAGCCGTCGACGGGAAAGGTCGGCCTCAGGGCCAAGGAGCTGTCCACGGCCTGGATGCTCCGGGGCGCGGTGACCGGAGAAGCATTCCCCTCGTCGTCGAACCAACGGACCACCCAAAAGCTCTTCCCGGGAGCTGAGAGTTCTCCCAGCTCCTGGGGAGTGACGATGCGATACGGACTGTCGGTCTCAAATTTGACCACGGGGGCCCCCCCCGTGGCGGGATTTCGGTACGCCGCCAACTCGTAGCGCTTGGCTTCCGCAGGGGGGTCCCAGGTGAAGGCTAGGCCTTTGGTGGTCAGTTCCTGGGTCTGCACCAGGGTCCCTTCGATGGGAAGCGTGGGGGACAGAGCTGCCATCTGGGGCCGTTGGCTGATGGTGAAATGGCCCACCGGGGGACGCCGGTCGGCGGAAACCAGGGTACCGCTGTAGTGGGGAACCACGCGCCAGTACCAGTCTCCGGCACCCAGTCCGTCGAGGGACAGGCTGGACACGGTGGTCCGTCGCCGCACCGTGGGTGTCTGGAAGTTTGCCTTGCCGGAGGTCAGTTCGAGGTCCCAGAAGACCACGTGCTCCCCGGCCGTCCACGAGAAGCGCACGGCGGGTAGCTTCTTGCGGAACGCCAGGTCGGCCCTGTCTTGGGGCTGGATGAGGGTCAGGGGGTCGTCGCGCCCCAGGCTCAGCTGGCGGGTGCTGGAATGAGAATCCCCCGCCGTCAGGCGCCAGTACCAGAGGCCCGGGTCCAGGGGAATCTCGGCGTGGCCGTCCCTCACCGGGTACGCGGTGGGGGAGGCAAAGTCGTCGCTGGCCGACAGCTGCAGTTCCAGAGACGAAACCGTCTTCCTGGCCACGTCCCAGGTGAACTTCACCGGAATCTTTCCGGGCTCGACGCTCAGCAGCCGGGCGCCCTGTTCGGGGCTCCGGGGGATGAGATCGACCGTCCGGACGACGGAGGTTCCCGTCTGGTCGTTGAGGTCGAGGGCCGTGGCCGGGCTCAGGGTCTGCTGCTGACCGTGCTCGTCGCTCACTTGAGCCGTGCCCTGGCTCAGTTCCAGGCTGGTGGTGTCCTTGGTCTTGGTGACCACGAGCTGGGCGTCCGACGACAGCGACACGGTTCGTCCACTTTGCCCCAGAAGAACCGGAGCGCCTTTCTCGCCGCCGTGCAGGGTGATGGACCCTTCCTGGAAGTCGAGGTTGGTCGAGGCCCCATGGGTGGTGAGCTTGAGCATGGAGTTTTGGAGCATGTCGAGGCTCAGGCCGTCTTCGAAGTTCACCACGGCCTCGGAGTCCTCGTCGGTGCGCAGGGTATCGGCGGCGTACACCGGCGACTGGTTGCGCAGCCTCTCCCACATCTGGGAGTCGGAAGACTTGCGGGTGGCCGTCTGCTTCTTGAAGAAGATGGTCCCCAGGGCCGGTTCGTTGCCCCGGTTGGTGATGGCGTTCAGGTCGGTGAAGAACAGGAAGAGGAGGCCCATCGACAGGAGCCCGACGGCCCCGGTGACCAGGCCGTCACTGAGGGAGAATTTCATACTTCTTCTCTTCCTTCTCGGTGTCGACTTCGCCCTGGGGACCGGCGATCCCCAGCAGCGTCCGGACTTCCGCCAGGGTTTTCGGGCCCGGCGCCCCGGCGGCGTTCACCACCGCATAGATCTGGAGCGGATCGGTCTTGCCCTTCACCTTGATGGGCGGCATGGGCTCGGTGAGGAAGTGGTCCCCCACCAGGTGGTACGTGTTCTCGGAGATCAGGATGTCGGTGCCAAAGGGCTTGTTCAGGGCCTCGAGCCGGCTGGCCAGGTTCACCGCGTCGCCGATGACGGTGTACTCCATGCGCTGCTGGCTGCCGATCTGGCCGGCCAGGCACGGCCCGGTGTTCAGACCGCAGCCGATGCGGATCAGCGGTTTGCCCGGACCGCCGCGGTCGGCGTTGAACTCGATCAGCGAGGCGCGCATCAGCAGCATGGCCTCGACGGCGGCCCGGGCGTCGGCCTCGGGGCTCCCCTTCGAGACCGGGGCCCCCCAGACTCCCATGATGGCGTCGCCGATGAACTTGTCGACCACCCCTCCGGTCTGCTCCAGGCAAGTGACCATGCGCGTCATGTAGGCGTTGAGAAACTCCACCACGGCCTCGGGTTCCATGGTCTCGCTGATGGCCGTGAACGACCGGATATCCGAGAAGAAGATGGTGGCCACCCGCCTCGACCCGCCCAGCTGCAGGTTGCCCCTCAGGGCCTGCTCGGCGATCTCCTTGTTGACGAACTTGCCGAAGGTCTCCTTGACCCGTTCCCGCTCGGCCAGGCCCTTGCCCATGTGGACGAAGCTGGTGGTCAAAAGCCCCAGCTCGTCCTTGGTCGTGGGCACGATGTCGAGCTCGAACTGTCCTTCCTCGATCTGCTGCGAAGCCTTGACCAGGCGCAGCACCGGCCGGGTCACCGACTTGGCAAAGAACCAGACGGCCAAGATGGAGAACAACAGGACCACGCCGGTCAGGTAGGTGTTCTGCTGGGTGATCCTCAGGGCCGCGGCGTACACCGTGTCGGCCGGAATGACGCTGGCCACCCCCAGCTGGCCCAGGCTCAGCTTGCGGAAGGCGCCCAGGTACTCGGTGGGCTTCTTGGTCACCGGGTCGGGGGCGCTGTAACGGGTCTGCATGTTGTCGGTGGTGGCCTTCAGGAGGGCCGCCACCAGGGGCTGGTCGGCCAGGGAAGCCGAGATCTTCACCAGGGCCGGGTCGGGGTGGGCGATGACCTGACCGGCATAGTCGACCACGAAGCTGAACCCCGCCGATTTGGTCTGCACCATGGCCTGGAGGGCCTCGGTGGAGAAGATGACCACCATGGCGTTGGCGGTGCCGAAGTCGCGGTAGGGAAACATCAGGGCCGCCGCGGGGATGCCGAAGGTGGGGCTGGCGTTCACCACCAGGGTCTCCCCGGCCTTGGCCCGGTCGACCAGGGCGGCCTGGTTCTTCACGTAGTTGGCCGCCACGCTGGGTTCGAGTTCGTTGGCCACGAAGAACTTGCTGTTGACCATCTCCCGTTCTCCGGGAACCGACGCGTAGAGCACCGAGGCGTTGCGGCTGAAGAAGGCTGCGGTCAGGTCGGCCACCTGGCCCCGCTGGCTCCTGAGCGTGTCAAACAGGGTCAGGACCCCCGAGTGGATCCTCTCGGTCTCGCTCGACACCTGGCTGGAGAGCACCTCGCTGAGCTGGAAGTTGCTGTCCTCGGCCCTCACCCGGGCGTCTGAGGAGTACAGCCACCACGACAGAAGGCTCACCAGGCCCATGGACACCACGACGATGATCGAGATGATGCCGATGAGTTT
>JAHFSN010000017.1 GCA_023265735.1 Spirochaetaceae bacterium
AAGACCAAATGTCTGGCCGTGGTCGAGCCCGTCCACTGGTCTTCGAGGAGCTGGGCCGCCACCCGCCCCTTCTGGAATCCGGGCTGACGGACCGTGGTCAGGGCGGGCCTCAGCTGCCTGAGCGAAAGGCTCCCGTCAAACCCTGTCACCGAGAGGTCTTCGGGAATGCGCAAGCCCATGGCCTCGGCGTACAGATAGGCCCCCGCCGCCTGGGCATCGGAAAGACAGACGATGACCTCGGGATGCCCCTGAGGCCAGGTTTCGGCCCGGAGGGAGGCGAGGGCAGACGAAGGTCTGACCCACGAACTTCCCCGGGTCAGCACCACATCGTCCAGGGGGTCGAGGACCTCACGAAATCCCTTCATGCGCCGCCAGAGGGAACGTGAGCCCGCGTTGCCGCGGCTGCCGATTCGGACTCCCGGATAGGTGAGGAGGTGGATCCGCCGAAACCCCCGGTGGACCACGTTGGCCATGAGGGTTCGGGCCGCGGCCTGGTCGGGAAAGGTGACGCTGGAGATTCCGGGGCCCACCCGGCCGTCGATGGTGACCAAGGGAAGGTTGCGTCGGCTGAGGGACTCCAGCAGCGAAGGGTCGGGCGTGAATCCCAAGGTGAGCACCCCGTCGACGGCGGCGTTCCGAACGGCCTCCACGAGGCATCCATTGAGGGGCGGCACGAAGGTCAAACGCAGCTGCCGGTCCTGGCAGAAGGCACCGATTCCCTGGAACACCTCCTGAAAGTGCGGTTGGACGAAGGCCTCAGGAAGGCTATGGGGGACGATCACCCCCAGGCAGCCGCTGGAACTCCTGGCCAAACCACGGGCCAAGGGGTTGGGGACATACCCCATTTCCTCGGACTTTTCGAGAATCCTCTTCAGGGTCGCCGCCGCCAGACGTTGGGGAGAGTTGAACGCAAAGGAAACCGCCGTCTTGGACACCCCGGCTTCCCGGGCAATATCCTGGATGGTCATTCGGCGTTTCATGGACGCACCGTCCTTTCGAGGGTTCGAGGGCCGGTGACTAGGATAGGGGCAGGGCGTTCGACGGTCAATCGAATTTTCTGTAGTTTAGACTCAGATATGCCGAAAGGATAGAGAGTCAATCCGCTTGGAAGGAGTCTTTCATGGACGGTCAAAAACAGAAGAACACGGCCGCGGTAGTGACAGTCATTGTCCTCATTCTCGTGGTCGTCCTTGGTATCGGTCTCTATTTTCTCTTTAGCAAACCGGCCCCTCCGCCCGCGACTCCCGTGAAGGTCGAAACCCCAGTCCCCGCTCCGACTCCGGCCCCGGTGGCCGAGACTCCCGCGCCCTCGGGTCCCAAACTCCTCGGGGTCCACACCGTCGTTCCCAAAGACACCCTGTGGTGGATCAGCGACAAATGGTACAAGGACCCCGTCCTTTGGCCGTCCATCTACGAAATCAACAAGTCAGAAATTCGTGACCCGGACAGGATTTTTCCCGGACAGAAGTTCGATATTCCTGCCCTGAGCGGAACCACGGCTAACCTGTCGGAAGACGACAAGAGCCTCTTGGCCCAGGGCTACCTGGAGGCCTACCGGGTCTACAAGGAAAAGGGTAAGCAAGACGCCGAGGACTACAAGCGGGTCGGATACAAGTTGAGCGGCAAGCCGTACGTGGCGCCCAAGACCTCGGTCCGTCCTGCCCCGAAGACGTCCGCCGCTCCGGCTTCCTCTCCCGCCCCGGCCCCCGCGGCCAGCCTTGTGGCTCCGGTCAGCACACCGGCTCCCGCAGTCACTCCCGCTCCCGAGCCGGCTGCCCCCGCTGTCACCGAGCCGACTCCTGCGGCTCCGGCTTCCTCCGATGCGGCGCCCGCCGACCCCGCTCCCGCCCCCACCACTTCTGGCGACGCGGCCCCGGCCGAAGCTCCGGCCCCCGGACAGTAAGTAGGTAGGCTAGTCGAGGGTCTTCAAGATGGCCCAGGCCGCGCTCAGTTTCTGAAAATGTAGGGGATCACCGCCCCGGTCGGGGTGGTGATCCAGGCAGAGCCGACGCCACTGCTTCTTGATGGCCCGCCCGTCGGAATCCGGCGGCAGCCCGAAGCGCTCGAGGGCCTCGGTGATGGCCCCCCGATTTCCCAGCCAATGGAAGAAGTTCTCCACCAGGTCGTGCAGGCCCTGCTCGGTCATCCCCTCCAGGTTGCTCCAGTTGAGGTAGTAAGACTTCATGGAATTGGGTTCGAGTTGGGGACCCGAATGCCGCGGGCAGAGGCCCGTGTCCGGTTCGGCCGGGTCGAGGCAATACTGCCCCGTGTCGAGGTCGAGCCGGGCGCACCGTCCCTGGGGGGCTGCGGGGATCAACGTCGACCTCACGCCCCGGATCCAAAGCCTCTCGCCCGTGGTGGTGCGGAGCTCATCGTCGAAGAGCCAGAGTCTCCTGTAGAGAAGAAAGTGCTTCTGAAAGAGTTCCAGGCCGAGGACTCCGTTTCCCTCCGAATCTTGGGGGAAGAATGTCTTCAGCAGGTCAATTTCCTGGACGTCTTCGCCGAACCGTGAGGCAAACAGGGCCCGAAGGGTTTCGAAGTCCCAGGCCGGCTCCATCGATCTAGTGGAACAAACCCTTGAGGATCAGGGGCAGGGTGGCGTACATCCCGATGGTGGCCCCCACGGTCGACAGCAGGACGACCAGCAAGATTCGGAGAACCCTGTTCTTGTAGTAACCCGTGAACTTCATGGCGTCGTCGGAAAGGCTTTCCAGGTCGGAGACCCGGGGCCGCCGGAGGGTCGCCTCCGAGAACCCCGTGAAGTAGGCCACGTGGACCAAGGGGTGGAACAGGGCGGCAAAAGGCGCAGCGACGATGGCCACCACGATGGTGACCGGGTGGGCCAGGGCGAGGACGGACCCCAGGGCCGCAAAGGCCGAGGTGGTGACGGCCACCGTGAGCAAGATCTTCTGGAAGGCTTCCCAGCCCTGGGTGGCGAACCCGGCGACCAGGACGGCCACGAACGCCACGGGAATGAGATAGGGCCAGACCCGGCTCCACCACGAGGGGGGAGGGACCATGGAGATCGCCGTGAGGTCGGCCTCGGCCTTGCCTTCGTGAAGGTCGTTGAGCCACCGAATCATGCCCGGCACGTGCCCGGCCCCCACCACGGCCACGATTTTCTTCCCGCTGATCTGAAAGAGCGACGTGGCCAGGTACTGGTCCCGTTCATCGATGAGCACCTGCTTCACCGTGGGGAGCTCCTGGGCCAGTTCGCCCATCACCGCCTCCAACTCGTTCTTCTTCTTCAGGTCTTCGATGGCGCCGGCATCGACCTTCTCGGAGCCGAAGACCGAGCCCATCAGCAACCCGAGGAGCTTGTTCTTGCCCCAGAACGAGGACTTTCTCCAGGCGCGGCGGAGGGTGGTCTGAACGTCCCGGTCGATAAACACTTCCCGGGCCCCGACTTCCTTGGCAGCGTCGACGGCGGCCAGCATCTCCTGTCCGGGTTTGGACTCGACCTCCTGACCCACCCGGCGCTGAAAGCTCGACAGGGCCAAGTTGGCCAACAAGAGGAAGCCCTTCTTCTGTTTCAGCACCTGAAAGATGTCGACCTTCTGCCAATTGTGAGCTTCCGAGAGCGACTGGTAACGGCCCGCATCGATCTCGACGCCGACCACCTCGGGGCGTTCCTCGCGGATGACGGCCTGGACCTCCTCGATGCTCGAGGCCGAAACGTGGGCCGTCCCCACCAGAACATATTCCTTGTCACCGTACGTCAGGCGGGTCACTGTGTCGCTCATCTAGGTTCCTTCGTGAATGTAGTGGTCTATGGCCGATCGAAACCTCTCGTAGAGGTCGTCGGGTCCATGGAAGTCGGTGAGGCGGACGGTCCCTCCGCCCATGTGGTAGTGGCCGCCGCCAAACCCTATGCCGTAGAGGGCCCGGCGGATGACCTTGCTGGCGGCCAGTCCCGGGTCTTCGCTCCTCACGGAGATCTTGATCTCACCCTGGTTCAGTCCGGCCACAACGCTGAAGGCCACCTCGTGGAACCTCAGGTAGTCGTCGGCCAGGACGGCGATGGTGTCGGAGTCCGTTTCCTTCGAAATGAACGTGAAGCAGAAGCCCTTGTACACCCGCAGATGCTCCAGCCCTTCCTGGAAGATGGGGATGTTGCGTACCGACAGGCTGTTGTTGAGGAGGTAGTTGCCCGAAATCCAGTCGGCCTTGAAGTAGAGACCCGTGAAGGCCGAAAGGTCGGCGGGGCAGACTCCCCGGGTCAGGTAGTTGGTGTCCATCATGATGCCCATGAGGAGAACCGTGGCCACCGTCTTGCTCGGCTGGAAACTGGAACCAGCGTAGTACTCGTAGATGAGGGTCGAGCAGGACCCGTAGGTCTCGCGGATGTCGAGGTACGGGGCCGGGATGGCCTGGGGGGGGAGGGGGTGGTGGTCAATGACCCCCTTGATGGCGGTCCCCTCGATGAGGGTGACGTTCTTGTTCCCCGGGCAGGAGTCCACGAGGATGACCTGCTCGCCGCCCTGGAGGGCGAGGTCCTTCATCCGGGTCACGGGAATCTTCAGGGTTCGGATGGTTTCTCCGAGGGAGAACCCCTGAATCTCCTCTCCGTACACGATGGTCGTGGGAAGCCCATAGGTTTCAAAGAGGCAGTACAGCCCGTAGGCCGAAGCGATGGCGTCAAAATCGGGAAAGTCGTGGGTCTGAATGAGGATGGGGCGGTCCGGGGTCAGGCCCAACAGGAGGGCGTCGAAGGACTTCTCAGCGTCCATCGACCCCATCCTTCACCAGATGACCCTGGGCCCAGCCGGGGGCCAATGGGTCGGAGATCGTGTTGGGGGGCGGGGGGACTCTCGCGGCACGGACCGGGGGGGCGGCCGGGGACAGTCCACAGCTGGGGCGCATGGCACGCATGATACCCGACGCCAAGCTCTTGGACAAGGACGGGTCGGGCGGGTTAGAATGCGGCATGCGGAAAACCCGGACCTGGCTTTTCTTCTTCCTACCTGTCTTGTACGTCACGGTGATCCTGGGTTTCATCGCCTTTCAGTTCTCCAAGAAGAGCGATTCCTTCAGCCAAAGTCTGGGCGACCTGACCGTGTCGGGGAAGACCACCGGGGGTGGACAACCCGCTGACCTCACCCTGCGCGGGCGGGGCCTGGCCTTTGTCTTTGACGCGGCCCATCCTATCCAGGCGGAGGGGAGCGACGGCACCAGTAGCAAACTGCGGCCCCTCTCGTGGAACTGGAAGGACGGGAACGTCGTGGTCGTGTTCCAATCGGGACTCCAGATGGTCTTCGAGAAGGCGGAAACGGGGGGGCGATCCCTCCTGATCCACCCGTTGGCCAACGATTCGCTGAAGAAGTACACGGCGCTCCATGTCCCGTTCTCCCTCGATGGCGGGGCCCGGGCGGTGTCGTCTACCAGAACCTACCAAGAGGTCACCCGGGACAAGAGCCGCCTGCTGGTCAGCCTCGACGGGGCCCAGGACCGATTCGAAAGCGAAAACACCTTTGTCCTCACCGTCGGCAAAAATGGGTTCCGTCCGGCACGTCTGGATCCTCTCCCCCCCGATGTCCCCGCCGCCTTGGCTTGGTTGACCCTCGACAGCCGGGTCACCCCCGAAACAGCCGAAACGTCCCTTTCGCAATACTGGGACAAGGCATACGCCTCCTGGTCGTCGGCCTCCATTTTCACGACCCGCCTGGCGGATTCCTGGAGCCGCGAGTCCCTCCTGCGGGGCGACTACCTGACGACGTTCGGCCGGATTCAAAACCTCCTGAACCGTGACCCGAAGGCCTGGGGCTTCGACGCCATGGGCTACCTGGGAAACATGGTCGACCTGACGGCCCAGCAGAGGCGCTCCGTCGAGTCGGCCTCCAGCCGGGCCCAGCCCGACTGGGCAGGCCAGGGACGGCTGTGGCTCGACGCCAAGTTTTACGGCCCCGACTCGTCGGCTGACCGCGTGAAATCGATCCTTCTCACCGGAAAACTCCCCGACGATGTGCCTGGCCTTCTGGCGGTGGCCCAGAATCTGAGGACCATCCAGACTCTTCAGCCTTCCGATGCGGTGACGTCCCGGGTTTCCGACGTGATGACGGCCCTGGCGGCCAAGGTCGTCCGGCGCGAGGGCGACCTCTTTGTTCGAAGCGGCGACAACCTCCTCGACTTGAAGTCGTCCCTCCTCGTCGGCCGACTGTGGCTCGACTATTCCCGAAGCCTCTCGAGCCATACCTTCGGTTCGGCGGGAGCCCAGCTGGTCGCCTCGGCCCTCGGCTACCAAGACCCGGCGGGCCGCCTTCCCGAGACCCTCGTGACCCAAGACGGCAAGGTCGTCCGACAGGAAGGCACCGTCCTTTCCGAGGAGGTCTACCCCTGGCTGAGACCCGTCGTGGGCACCGAAACAGACCTGCCCGAGTGGGGCGCAGGCTCCTTTGTCCGCACCCCTGCCAAGAGCGAAACCCGGGCCATCACCGCGGCCCAGGCGCGGTTCACCTTCCGGTTCCCTGCCGGAGCCGCCGAACACATCGTGATGGTGGGCGTCCCCGCCTTCGACCACATCACCATGCACGGCATCCGGTGGCGCACCGATCCCCAGTTCCAGTCGTATACCGACGGCTGGGCGTATTCGGCGTCGACCAAGACCCTGTTCGTCAAAATTAAGCACAGGGAAGACCTGGAAGAGCTGGTCATTCACTTTCAGCCGGAGCAGTAATCTGGCGGACTCCCCTTGAGCCTTTTGCACGAAGGGAATATGGTTTTCGGGGCCTTTCGGCGAAAGGCCGTCGGATTCCTTCCGGCAATCTTGTCTCTTTGGATGGTTTATGAAAACTGCAGTCGCTCTTGTGGCCCTGGTAGCGCTCCTCGTCTCCTGTGGGGGAGAGAACAAGTCCGTGGCCGCCACAGCCAACTCCGCGTCGAAGACCGACGTGGGCTACGCCTTCGGCGTCATCATTGGCACTAACATGAAGACCGCCGCCGTCGAAGTCGATTATGACTCGTTCCTGTCGGGCATCAAAGACGTGCTGGAGAAGGGTTCTCCCAAGGTTCCCGTGGCCGAGGCCCAGAAGACGGTGCAGCAGGCCCTGGTCGCCGGGATGGCCAAGAAGGCCCAGGCCAACCTGGCCCGCGAAACGAAATTCCTCGCCGACAACGCCAAGAAGGCCGGCATCGTCACCACCGCCAGCGGACTTCAGTACGAGGTCCTCAAGGCGGGCACCGGTGCCAAGCCCTTGGCCACCGATTCCGTCAAGGTCGACTACGTGGGAACTCTCATCGATGGCACCACCTTCGACAGCTCCATCGAGCGCAAGGAACCCATGGTCTTCCCCCTGGGCAACGGAGGGGTGATCCCCGGATGGAAGGAGGGAATTCTGCTCATGAACGTGGGAAGCAAGTACCGCCTCTACATTCCTTCCAAGCTTGCCTACGGGGAGAATGGGACCTCGGGCAAGATTGGTCCCAACGATACGTTGATCTTCGATGTGGACCTGCTGTCCATCGAACCGGCTCCCAAGGCCCCCGCCAAGAAATAAGCTCTTCCGGGAAATGAAAAAGGCAACCCCAAAGGGTTGCCTTTTTTGTTGCTTGAAAGCGGGGGACTAAAACAGCTTGGCCAGGTTCTCGGCGGTCAGTCCCAAGTACTTGGCTACCGCGGCTCCGGGTCCGGACTCACCGAAACGATCGATTCCCAAAGCGGCGTCCGCCAGACCGAGCCAGCCGCTGGTCACTCCCGCTTCGGCGGCCACCACGCGCACGCCCGCGGGGACTAGCTTCTTCCAGTGGTCGGGGTTCTCTTTGACGAGTTCGCGGCTGGTCACCGAGACGACGCGCACCTTCTTGGGGCTCAGGGCGACGGCTTCGAGGGCCAGGCTCACTTCGGAACCGGTGGCAATCACCACCACGTCGGGTTTGGCTTCGTCCTTGACGATGTACGCGCCCTTCTTGAAATCGTCCTTCCAGGCGGCCGGCTTTTCGTAGATCTTGAGGTTCTGCCGGGTGAGCAGAATGGCCGTGGGCCGTTTGGTCTGGGCCAGGGCCAGCTTCCACGCCTGGAAAGTCTCCTGGGCGTCACCGGGACGCAGAACCAGCAGGTTGGGAATGATGCGCAGCGATTCGGCCTGTTCAATGGGCTCGTGGGTGGGGCCGTCTTCCCCGACGAAGATCGAATCGTGGGTGAAGACGTGGATGGCCGGCAGCTTCATGAGGGCCGCGAGGCGAAGGGGGGGCCGCATGTAGTCGGCGAACACCAGGAAGGTGGCGCCGAAGGCCCGGTAGCCTCCGTGAAGGTTGAGGCCGTTAACCACGCCGCCCATGCCGTGTTCCCGGACGCCGTAGTGCATGGTCCTGCCGGTCCGGTTCTTTGCCGAGTACTCGCCGAAGGGAAGGGCCGTGTTGTTCGAAGGGGCCAGGTCGGCCGAACCGCCGAACAGCCAGGGCAGGGCCTTGGCGAAGGCGTTCAGGCTCTTTCCGCCGGCCACCCGGGTCGCGATGGCTTCGCCCACCGCGAACGCCGGTTCTTCGGCCAGGTCGAGCTGCTTGGCATGGTCGCCAAAGAACACGTCCCACTTGGCCTTGAGCTCGGGGTTGGCCTTGGCCCAGGCGGCGAACAGCGTGTTCCAGTCGTCGAAAGACTTCTTCCAGTCCTTGGCCTTGTCGGCCACGTACTTCAGAGCTTCGGGAACGATATAGAACAGCTGGTCCTCGGGAAGGCCCAGGTTCTTCTTGGTGGCCTTGATTTCGTCGGGTCCCAGGGGGCTGCCGTGAACGTCGTGGGTACCGGCCTTGTTGGGCGAACCGAAGCCGATGGTGCTGGTGAGGATGACCAGCGAAGGCTTCTTGGTTTCGGCCTGGGCCTTCTTGGTCAGTTCGGCAATTTGGGCAATGTCGTGGGCGCTCCCCTTGAGGACCTGCCAGCCGTAGGCCTCGAAGCGCTTGCCCACGTCTTCGGTGAAGGCGATGTCGGTGTGGCCCTCGATGGTGATGCCGTTGGAGTCGTAGAAGACGATGAGCTTGCCCAGCTCGAGGTGGCCAGCCAGGGAGGCCGCTTCGGAGCTGACGCCTTCCATCATGCAGCCGTCTCCGGCCAAGGCGTAGGTGAAGTGGTCGACGATCTTATGGGCGGGGGTATTGAATTCGGCGGCCAGCTTGGTCTCGGCGATGGCGAAACCCACAGCGTTGCTGAACCCGGCGCCCAGGGGGCCGGTGGTCGTCTCGACCCCGGCGGTGTGGCCGTACTCGGGGTGCCCAGGGGTCTTGCTTCCCAACTGGCGGAACTTCTTCACTTCGTCGAGGGGCAGACCGTAGCCTGTCAGGTGCAGCAGGGAGTAGAGGAGCATGGAACCGTGGCCGGCCGACAAAATGAACCGATCGCGGTCGATCCAGTCGGGATGGCTCGGATCGTGCTTCAGGAGCTCTCCGTACAGGGTGGCCCCCAAATCGGCACAGCCCAGGGGCAGACCTGGGTGTCCGGAATTGGCCGCCTGGACTCCGTCCATGGAAAGCGATCGGATCGAGAGCGCCAGGGATTTCAAGGCGGGAATATTCATCATACCTCCGTGGTTTCCTTCAGTGTAACGGAACAGCCCCACGGAGGGAAGATTTACGTGCGATCTTTCTGGGGCCTTCGGCGGACCGTCAGGTCGTGTTTGACGGCCTTTCGGTCCCGTTCCCTTTCCGTTTCGACCAGATGATGGAAGGTTTCCTGGGCCCGGCGCTCCTCCTCCAAAACTCCCGTTTCCGTAAGCCCGGGGCGCCGCCGCACCCAGTTCCCATCGCTGTCGAGGACGTGGGCCTTCACGTTGTCGGAGAACCAAATCTCCAGGGCCGACGTGATCTTGTCCTTGAGGTCTTGGTTGAGGATGGGGAACATCAGCTCGACCCGGCGCTCCAGGTTGCGGAACATCCAGTCGGCCGACGAGAGGTAGACTTCCTCGGTGTCTCCGGCCTTGAAACAGAATGCCCGGGCGTGCTCGAGGTACCTGTCGACGATGCTGATCACCCGAATGTTCTGGCTGTAGGGCTTACCGGGGACGAGCATGCAGATTCCCCGGACGTTGAGCTGGATATCGACCCCGGCCTCGCTGGCCCGGTAGAGGGCCTGGATCATGTCCTCGTCGGCCAGGGAGTTCATCTTGGCCGCAATGCGACACGGGACCCCAATCTTCGCTTGCCGCGTGAGGCCGTCGATGATGGAGATGAGTTTCCCCTTCAAGTAGTGGGGCGCCATGACCAGGTAGCGCATGCGGCTGATGGCCGAGTATCCCGTGATCGAGTTGAAGAACTGGGCGATTTCGTGGGTGTAGTCGGTTCGGGCCGTGAGGAACCCGAAGTCGCTGTAGATCTTGGCGGTCTTCTCGTTGTAGTTTCCCGTCCCGAGGTGGGCGTAGCGCCGGATACCGTCGCTCTCCCGGCGGACGATGAGGGTGGCCTTGGCGTGGACCTTGAGGCCCTCGACGCCGTAGATGACGATGCCCCCGGCCTGTTCCAGGGTTTGGGCCCAACCGAGGTTCTGCTCCTCGTCGAACCGCGCCTTGAGTTCCACCAGCACCGTCACCTGCTTGCCCTCGTTGGCGGCCTTGGCCAGGGCCTGGACGATGGGACTCTCGCCCGAGGTTCGGTACAGGGTCATGCGGATCGAAAGGACGTTGGGGTCGATGGCCGCTTCGGTGAGGAGGCGCACCAGGGGAGTGAACGACTCGTAGGGGTGGAAGAGGAGCCGGTCCTCCTGGCGGATCAGTTCCCAGATGTCCTCGTCGTCGGGAAGGGTACGGCGGGAATTCCACACCGGCGATTTCAGGTTGTCGTACCCCGACATCCCCGCCAGGGCGAACAGGTCCTTCAGGTTCAGCGGCCCGTCGAAGGCGTACACCAGGGTCTGGTCCACGTTCAGGGCCGCCACGAGCCGCTGACGCAGTTCGTCCTTGCCTCCCTGTACCTCAAGCCGCATGGGCTTGGAGTGAAGCCGGCTCTGGAGGATCTTGTTCATGGCGTCGACGAAGTCCTCCTCCTTCTCCTCATCGACGGGAATGTCAGCGTCGCGGGTGATGCGGAAGGTCAGCTTGTCCACCAGCCGGTAGCCGGAAACCAGCTGCTCGGCCAGGGTCGTCACCACGTCTTCAATGAAGGTGTAGCTGCGGCCGCCCCGGGTTTCGGGCAGCCAGACGATGCGTGAAAGGTAGGGGGGCACCTCGAGGACGATCATCTTCCTCTCGGTCTCCGGTTCCAGGCCGGGCTTCAGCGGCTCGATGAGGAACGCGAGGTTGAGGCGCAGGTTTCCCGTGAACGGGAAGGGGCGTTTTTCCTCGACCTTGACGGGAGACAGCACGTTGAAGAGTTCCTTCTGGTAGTATTCGCGCACGAAAGACAGATGCTCCTGGGTGTAGTCCTCGGGGGACACCTGGCGCAGGCCCTGGTCCCCCAAAAGTCCCTGGAGCCGCCTGAGGGTTTCGTACTGGTCGGCGTAGGTCTTGCGGCACAGTTCGTGGACCTTCTGGAGGGTTACCGAGGGAAGCTCCGACGCCGCCGAAAAGGTTCGGTCGCCGTTCTTGATGGCCCGGCGCAGGCTGGCCACCCGCACCATGAAGAACTCGTCGAAGTTCGAGCTTACGATGGCGAGGAACTTGATCCGTTCCATGACGGGGTTGGAGGCCAGCTGCGCCTCGCTCAGCACCCGGCGGTTGAACTCGATCCAGCTCAGTTCGCGGTTGAAGATTTGGTAGTCGCTCATGCCAAGATCACCTTGTATCCGTAAACGTCTTCAAACATGTTGCACTTGTCGCTCAAGCTGAACCGCTCGGAGGCCACGTCGGCCGTGTAGTCGGCCTTCAGGTGCATCTCCTCGTCGTGCCTCTCCAGCCGCAGGTTCGTGATCTTCTGGCTGTGGCCCCGGTCGAGGGCATCGGCCACCCGCAGGATAGCAGCCAGTTTCAAGACCGCCAGCCTATCCTCCCGGGGAAGGTTGATGTAGGTCAGGTGGGAGGGAAGGGGCATGGTCTTGCGGTGGTACCGGACCACATTGCCGATGATGCCGATGTCGGACCGGTTGAGCCCGAAGATCTCGCTGTTTTCGACGAGGTACTGGCTGTGTTTATGGTGGCCCGAAGGCTTGATGTACGTTCCTATGTCGTGGAGGATGGCCGCCACTTCCAGGAGAAGGCGGCTCCGGGGATCGAGGTTGTGATCCTTCTTCATCTGGTCGAAGATCTGGAGGCTCAGCTCGGCCACGTGCTTGGCGTGTTCCAGGTCAAAGTGGTACTTCTTCCCCAGGCTGAGGGCGCTGGCCCTCACCTGCAAGAGGAACCGGCTCTGGATCTCCTGGTCGATGCCCGGTCCCAGTTCGACCAGCAGTCCTTCGGAATAGCCCACCTTGGGGATGAAGATTTCGTCGGCCGCCGTGTCCTCGAGCAGGTAGAAGAAGGCCAGGAGGGCACTTCCGAACCCTTCGACGGCCGAGGCGGGGATGCCGTACCGGCGGACAATCTCTTCCGGGCTCAGGCGGTGGATGAGGTGGGTGAGCTGAAGCCACTGGGTCTTGTTCACCCGCCAGTAGCGGTCCCCTTCGGCGGCCTCGGCGATCTCGGCGGCCAGCCGGGCGTAGTTCCCCACGGCGATGAACGACTTGATTGTCCCCAGCTTCATCTCGTCGTCGAGGATCTCCTTGGTCGTCGACATGCTCTGCCGAAGGGTCTGGGGAGTGATCTCCTCCAGCTGGCTGCCCCGGTAGGCCTCCTCGAGGCGGACGGTACCAAAGTTCAGGGAGTGGACGGCGCAGATCATGCCCCTCCGGAGCAGGATGAGTTCCGTGCTTCCGCCGCCCACCTCGGCGATCATGGCATTGTGTTTGGAAAGGAGGACCCACTGGTCCTTGAGGGCGTATTGGACCGCCATGTACGAGAGCCGGTTCTCCTCGATGCCGTCGAGAACCTGGATCCGGAAGCCGGTCCGGACTTCGACCCGGTCGATGAACGTGTCGCGGTTCCGGGCTTCGCGCAGGGCGGCCGTGCCGATGACTCGCACCGACTCGGGGGTCAGCCCGTACCCGGTGAGGAGTTCCTTGTACTGCAGAAAGATCTGGATGGCTTGGAAGATGGTCTTCTTGCGGATGATGCCCGTGGTGTAGACCTCGCGGCCCAGGCCCATGAACTTGGTGGCCTGTTCGACCACGTGCATTTCGCGCCCTTCGGGGAATTCGGCGATCACGAGGCGGAGGAAGGTCGAGCCGACGTTGATGACGGCGGAGAGCTTGGGAACCATGTCAGGCCTCCACGGTCCTTCGGGCGAGGTCGGCGGCTCCCAGGATCCCCGCGTCGTCCCCGAGGATGGCCGCCTTCACGATGGCGTCGTCGGCCACAAACTCCCAGGCCGAGGCCCGCATGGCCTTCTCGACCCGCTTCAGGTAGTAGTCTCCCAGCTTCTCGACCAGACCCCCGCCCAAGAGGACGAGTTCGGGGTTGAGCAGGTTGAGACACCCCCCCAGGTGGGTCCCCAGAAAGTCGGCGGCCCGGTCGATGATGGCTACTACGTGGGGGTTGCCTTCCTTGAGACCCTGGGAGAAGAATTTGCTGCTGATGGCCTTCAGGTCGGCGCCGTTTTCCGCGTAGAACCCCGTCAGGGTGCCGTTGGCGATGAGACCGACGGCTTCCTTGCCCATGGCCGTCCGGCTGGCCAGGGCCTCCACGCAGCCCCGGTTTCCGCAGCCGCACAGGGGCCCTTCCACCTGCAGGATCATGTGCCCAATTTCGCCGGCGTTGCCGCCGAACCCGGCGTAGAGCTGGCCGTTGAGGATGAGGCCGCCGCCGATGCCCGTGCCAGGGAAGACCCCCATAACGTGTTGGTGTCCCCGGGCCGCCCCGGCGACAAACTCTCCCCAGACCCCGGCGTTCACGTCGTTTTCCAGGACGATGGGGAACCCGAACTCGGCCTTCAGCCTCTCGGCCAGAGGGAAGTCATGGAACCCGAGGTTGGGGGCCCGGACCACCGTGCCCAGCTTTCGGTTGAGGATGCCCGGGACGGACATGCCCAGGGCGGCGATGTCACCGGGGCCCTTTCCCGCCTCGGCCAGGGCGTCCTTCAAAGTGGCGACGATATCCAGATACACGACTTCGGATCCGGCTTGGGTCTGGCTCTTGCGCTTGGTCCGAGAGAGGATTTGGTGGTCGGGACCCACCACCCCTGCCAACATCTTCGT
>JAHFSN010000300.1 GCA_023265735.1 Spirochaetaceae bacterium
GAGCATCCCAGAGGTCGGCCTGGGGAAGGGGGGCGACCCGGGGGCCGTCAGGAACTTCGAACGAGAGGGTGCCCATGGACCGCTTGCGCCGGACAAGGGGCACGGTAACGACGGGGCCCCCCGAGGGAAACTCGGATCGTCCGGTGACCAGGGGCATGCCGTCGGAAAGGACCACCGAGGCTCGGATGGGCGCCCAGGTCTCTTCGACGAGACTCAGCAGCTGTTGAAGGACGGACGGAAAGCTCTCGCCTTCGGTTTGGAGGAGGCGTCCAGCTTCTGCCAGAAAGGCCGCATCCGAGGGGTTCACACCCAGCCACGCTCCCGGTAGTTCGTGATTCCCAGGTTCAAGGCCTCGCGGATCTGGACCAGAAGGTCGTCGTCGAGGGCCTTCAGGTGGAAGCAGGTCTTCCCCTTGAGGAGCTTCGTGAGGGAAGTCCCCAAAGACGTGGCCAGGGACGGAAGGACGTACAGAGGAAAATAGTAGAACGCCACACAGGCCTTCTGACGGCGGATACCCGCGAAAAACAACTCCCGGCGATCACGGCCATCGATCACCACGTCCCTGACGGACCAGAGGTCGAAATCGAGGTTCGATACCGACCGGCCCTGCAAGGTACTGCCCGAGACCGTCTCCAGCTCAAGGAGCAAGGTCTTCAAGGAATGATGGATGGCATCCAGGTCGCCAACGCTTTTGGGCATAGATCTCTCCCTGGTGCGTACTATAGCGACCCGCGATGGGTCGATCAATGCGTGGTCACCTGGCCGACCGACATTGCTCTCCTTTGGAGGACAAACTAGGACTCGAGGGGCCTCTGTTGGAGGGGGACTAGGTGTTTGTCCGAAAAACTGGTACATTACTGACACATGTCATTTGAATCTTTAGGCCTTCTTCCGGAGCTGTTGCGAGCCGTCCGGGAAAAGGGCTACGAATCCCCCACATCCATTCAGTCACAGGCTATCCCGACGATCCTTCAGGGTCGGGACGTTTTGGGTGGATCACAGACGGGCACCGGCAAGACCGCTGCCTTCACACTTCCTCTGCTGCAAAAGCTCGCTCAAGCCAGCCCGGGAACCGGTCGACGACCGGTTCGCGCCCTCATCCTCACCCCCACCAGAGAATTGGCCCTCCAGGTGGAGGAAAGTATTCGCATCTATGGCAAATACATGAGGTTCCAGTCGACGACCATCTTTGGGGGAGTGAACATCAACCCCCAGATCCGGACCCTGAAGGCCGGCGTCGACATCGTAGTTGCCACTCCTGGACGCCTCTTGGACCACCAGAGCCAAGGGACGATCAACCTGTCTCAGGTGGAGTTCTTTATCCTCGATGAAGCCGACCGCATGCTCGACATGGGCTTCATCCGCGACATCCGCAAGGTCCTCGCCCTGCTGCCCGCCAAGCGGCAGAACCTGATGTTCTCGGCGACCTACAACGACGAGATTCGGACCCTGGCCGAAAGCCTGCTGAAGAATCCCGTTTCAATCGACGTGGCCCCCCGAAATTCGGGAACCCAGTTGGTGACCCACGTGGTCCACCCCGTCGACCGCGAACGCAAGACGGCCCTCCTCCTCCACCTGGCCCGGAGCCTCAACCTCCGCCAAGCCCTGGTGTTCACCCGGACCAAACACATGGCCAACAACGTGGCCGAGGCCCTCAACAACGAGGGCATCACCGCCATGGCCATCCACGGCAACAAGAGTCAGCCCAAGCGCGTCCAAGCCCTCTCGGACTTCAAGAGCGGCCGAATCCGAATTCTGGTGGCCACGGACATCGCTGCCCGGGGTCTGGACATCGTCGACCTGCCCCACGTGGTGAACTTCGAGCTGCCCTACGTGGCCGAGGACTTCGTGCACCGAACGGGCCGAACGGGCCGCAACGGCTCCGAAGGCGACGCCATCGCCCTGGTGTGTGTCGACGAGGATCACCTTTTGCGGGACATTGAGCGCCTCATGAAGCGGAGCCTTCCCCGGGAAGTGATCCCTGGATTCGCGCCCAATCCGAACATCCGTGCCGAGCCCCTCATGAAGACCCGCCGGTCCTCGGGGCCCCGGCCTTCGGGTCCTCGTCCCGCGGGAAACCAGGGGCGCCCCCAGGGTGCCCGGGTCCCCATGGGATCGGGACGGCCGTCTTCCTTGGATCGCCGCGGCGCCCGCTAGGCGCGCCTTCGCCCTCACAAAAGGCCGCACCGCAGGACAGGAAATCCGAGGGTGCGGCTTTTTTGTGCCCTCTTTGTCCTCAAAATCGTAGTTTTTGAGGATAAATTTCGAGTTTCCTCGGATTTCGGACCTGAAAAACTGGGTCTACGGTATCCGCCAGGAGGGATCCGATGAAGATTCGCGTATTCGCCCTGGCCCTTGGGGCCCTGGTTCTCTGTGGCGGCGCCGCAATGGCGCAAACCGTCAAATTCTCGCTGTGGCACTCGTTTGTGGGCGCCGACCAGCGGGCGCCGTTCATGGAAGAACGGATGGCCCAATTCCGGGCCCAGTATCCCCAGTATCAGATCGACGAGCAGAAGATCCCCCGGGATCAGTACCAGACCAAGCTCAAGACCATGGCCGCCGCCGGGGAACTGCCCGAGGCGTTCCTGCTGTGGCCCAATGCCATGACCCAGGAGTTCGCCAAGGCCAACCTTTTGGCCGACATCAACGGTCCCCTGGCCAAGGAAAAGGTGTGGAAGGACAGCTTCGTCCCCCGGGCCCTGGAAGAGTTCACCGTCGACGGAAAGACCTACGGCGCCGGCCTGGGCGTGTCGGTGACGTCCATCGTGTACTACAACAAGGCCCTGTTCGACCAGAACAAAGTCAAGGTCCCCAAGACCTGGGACGAGCTCAAGACCGCCATCAAGACCTTCTCGGCCAAGGGGATCATCCCCATCGCCCTGGGCAACAAGGCCAAGTGGCCCGCCCAGTCGACCATCTTTTCGAGCCTGGCCAACCGGGTGACGGGGAGCGACTGGTTGCAGAGTGCCTTGATGGGCAAAGGGGCCAAGTTCACCGACAAGGTGTTCGTCGACGCCCTGGACCGCCTGAAGGAACTCGTGGACGCCGGGGCCTTCAACCGCGACTACAACACCATCGACGATGTGCAGATGCGGGCCTACTATTACAAGGGCCAGGCGGCCATGATCATCGGCGGATCCTGGATCCTCCCGGACATGATTGCCAATGCCCCGGCCGACGTGAAGGCCAACACCTTCCTGACCGTCCTCCCCTCGATTCCCGGGGGAAAGGGTGACCCGAACACCATGTCGGGGGTCAGCTCGACCAGCATCGTCACCAGCGCCAAGGCCACTCCGGAACAGAGGAAGGCCATCGCCGACCTGATCCAGTTTCTCACCAACAGCGACGCCCAGCTGATGTACCCCAAGTACAACATCCCGGTGTCCTCGAAGACCGTGACCCCCGATCCCACCCAGGTGGACCCGCTCTACACCAAGCTGGTGGAACTCATCAAGGCGCATCCCCTGACGGCTGTGTACGACGGAAGCATGAACTCCGAACAGGCCGACATCGTCAATAACGGACTGCAGGGCGTCATGGTCGGGGCCGTGAAGCCCGCCGACCTGGCCCAGAAGCTCCAGGCTACGGTCAAGTAAGCGAAGGAAAGGGAGAGGAGGGGCCCCGTGGAAGCTTTGAAACGAAATCCGCGCATCATTCTGCTGGGCCTTCTCCCGGCCCTCGCCCTCTACGTGCTCTTTGTGGTCTGGCCCATCCTGAGGTCGTTCTGGTTCGGCTTCTTTGACTGGAACGGCCTCTCGCAACCCGTCTTCGCCGGGCTGGACAACTTCGCCGAGATCTTCGGGGACCCGGTGTTCTGGCTGTCCCTGAAGAACAACTTTCTGGTGGTCATCGCCTCGGTGCTCCTCCAGATCCCCCTGGGCCTCCTGGCCGCGGTGCTGCTCAACGGCCGTGTG
>JAHFSN010000301.1 GCA_023265735.1 Spirochaetaceae bacterium
ACCACGTCGCTGATGGCCAGCCGGCCACCCGACTTCAGCACTCGGTAGGCCTCCCGGTAGACCTGGGGCTTGTCGGGGCTGAGGTTGATCACGCAATTGGAAAGGATGACGTCGACGGTTCCGTCGGCCACCGGGAGGTGCTCGATTTCGCCCAGGCGAAAATCCACGTTGGCGGCACCCGCCTGGGCCGCGGTTCTCCGGGCCCGGGTCAGCATATCGGGGGTCATGTCCACGCCGATGACCGCTCCGGTGGGACCGACCGATCGGGCCGCGAGAAAGCAATCGATGCCGCCGCCCGACCCCAGGTCGACCACCGTTTCACCGGGCCGCAACTGGGCGATGGCCTGAGGGTTCCCGCAGCCCAATCCCAGGTTGGCGCCCTCGGGAAGCGATTTCAGTTCCTGGATGCCGTACCCGAGAATCTGGCTGGCCTGTTCCACCGTGGCCGACTGAGGAGACCCGCAACAGGCCGACCCGCCCTGGGGCGAACAGCAGGACCCGCCTTCCTTGGCGATCAAGCCGTAGTGGTCCCTCACGGCGTTCCGAATTTCTTCGTTCTTCAGGTCGATCATGTCACTTCCCTTCCTTCAAGAGGTCCTTCACCAGACCCTCGGCCGTCTTCACGCATTCTTTGCAGACCTTGTCCAGGAGCCCCCGTTCCCGGAACTCCTTCTGGCCCTCGGCCGTCGAAAGATCGCAGGTCAGAAGGTCACGGCAGCGAAGGGAACCATGGACCTGAACGAAGCGTTCCTGGAGGTCTCGGGTGAGCGCGTAGACCCGTTCCCTGCCCTCCCGATCGGAGCCCTCGACGAATCCTGCCCGAAACCCCAGGGCCATCAGGCCCCCGGTGACGGCACCGCACACCTCTTGTTTCCGTCCCATGCCGGCCCCAAAACCTGAGGCGACCTTAAAGCACGTCGCCTCGTCGAGTCCGTGACCTTTCATCTGGGAAGCGAAGACCGATTGGGCGCAGTTCAGGCCCGCCTCAAAGAAACTCAACGCCGCGCTCATCACATCCTCCCTGGAGATTCGTATATGAGCATGTATACATATACTGAAAATGTCAACACCGGTGGGCCGCGTCTAGCGGCAGCACCCCTGCCGCACCGCCAGGGCCTTCCGGTCGGCCTCCCAGTGGGGGTCGGAAGCCATGGTCAGGTAAATCTGCTCGACGGCCGGGGCGTAGGGCGTCCCGAGGGGAGCCCGGGTATAGTAGGCGAACTGTCCCTTCTTGGACGAGGTGACAAGGCCCGCATGCTTGAGCTTGGCCAGGTGGCGGCTCAGGTTGGACTGTTCCAGGCCCAGGACGTCTTCCAGATCGCAGACGCAGAGGGTCTGGGTCCCCAAGAGATGCAGGATGCGCAGGCGGTTGGGGTCGGCCAGGGCTTTCAGGAGATCGGCAAGGTCCATGAGCGAATGGTAATGGGCTTCTCCCCGTCAGGCAAGGGGAACGCCATCCGTCAGGTTCCTCCCGAAGTCACGAGGGCACCATTCCACACCTCGCCCACCGCGCGATTCTTCCCTTGGGCCTTGGCCTGGTAGAGCCGCTGGTCCGCGGCCTCCAGAAACAGTTCGGGTCGGATCTCTTCCCGGGGAACCGTGACAACGAAACCCAGGCTGATCGTGACCGAAAGCCGGGGTCCGGGGGTCTCCATAGGAATTTGTGCGACGGCGTGGACCAGCCTCTGGGCCAGCAGTTCGGCCTGGGCCTGGTTCACGTCGGGAACCAGGCAAACAAACTCCTCGCCTCCGTAGCGGGCCACCAGGTCCTGGGACCTCTGGAGGCAGCTCTTGAAGATCCGGGCCAATTTGATCAGGACGGCGTCGCCGGCCGGATGCCCGTGGGCGTCGTTGAGGGCCTTGAAATTGTCGACGTCGATCATCAGCAGGGTCAGCGAACAACCCGACCTGGCGCAGCGGTGCCATTCGTACTGCAAGTATTCGTCGAACCGGCGCCGGTTGGACACGCCGGTCAGCGGGTCGACCAAGGCCTGGGACCGAAGAAAGTCGGATTGCCGTTTGAGCAGGAGGTGGGTTCGGACCCGGGCCTGGACCACCGAGGCATTGATGGGTTTAGCGATGAAGTCCACGGCGCCCGCGTCGAGGGCCTTGGTTTCCTCGTCGGGCTTGCCCTGGCTGGTCACGAAGATGACAGGAATGTCTCGGGTCGCCTCGTCGTCCTTGAGTCTCCGACACACCTCGAGACCATCCATATCGGGCATGAGGATGTCGAGCAGCACCAAGTCCGGGTGTTCTTCGGCACAGAGCCGAAGGGCCTCAGCCCCATTGCTGGCTACCAAAACTCGGTGCTGTTCGCGGAAGAGGGTCTGGAGGATGAACACGTTAATGGCCTGGTCATCGACCACCAGCAGGGTGCTCCGGTCAGAGGTGGTTGGTTTCATCGCGATCTCCTTTCTCGTGGACCTGTGCGGTCCGGGAGGCCTGGACCCCGAGGATGGTGGCCACGAGACCGTCGGTATCGAGGGGCTTGCCCACGTGTCCATCCATGCCGGCCCGGAGGCAGGCCTCCTTGTCACCGGGGGAAGCGTTGGCCGTCACCGCGACGATGGGCGGCTGTTCGCCAAATCGAGCTCGGATACGCCGGGTCGTTTCAAAGCCGTCCATTTCGGGCATCTGGATGTCCATGAGGACGCACTGGAACGTTTCGGTCTCGAGCTTCTGGAGGGCGATGGCCCCCCCGGGGGCCAGGACGACTTCGGCGCCTTCGCTTTCCAGCAGCTCCTGGGCCACCAGGCGGTTCACCGCGTTGTCTTCGACCACGAGGATGCGGTGACCGCGCAGGCGGTACAGGCCCTCGGGAACGGCGGGTCCGGGGAGGCGCCGGTTCTGCGAAAACAGCCCCTCGACCAGGTCAACGAGGGCCGACGGGGTCACGGGTTTGCTGATTTGCCCCTTCCACGGGGACCCCTGGGGTCCGGGGCCGTCGAAGAGCTCCCGGCCGATGTTGACCATCAGAATCAACGAGGGAGGAAGGGGCAGGTCACCGAGCCGCCGGGCCATCTCCTCCCTCCCCAGGTCGGGCATGGCCGCGTCGAGAAGGACCGCGTGGAAGGGCTGCCCCTCGGTCAGGGCGGCGTGGGCTTCGGCGGCGCTGGTCGCAAACTCGGCCTGCCACCCGAGCGCCACGAGCATCTGAGTGAGCACGTGGCAGGTCAGGGGGTTATCGTCGACCACGAGAAACCTCAGGGTCCGGTGGTCCCGCCTCTCGGGCAAGGAGCTTAAGAGTCCCTGGGACGAAGAGACTCCCAGCCGTGCCGAGAACGCAAACCGGCTCCCCACCCCCACCTGACTCTCCACCGAAAGGCGTCCCTCCATCTGCTCGATGAGAAATTTGCAGATGGAGAGCCCCAGCCCGGATCCGCCATAGCGGCGGGTGGTGGAGACCTCGGCCTGGACGAAGCCCTGGAAGATATCGGACAGCTTGTCCTCGGGGATACCGATGCCGGTATCGCTGACCGAGAAGGACAATTCGATCACGCCCGGTTCCGGATACGCTCCCTCGACCTTCACGGTAACGCTGCCCGCCTCGGTGAATTTGATGGCGTTGCCCCCCAGGTTAAGAAGAACTTGGTGAAGCCGGAACGAATCGCCAAGGACGATTTGGGGCAAAGCCGGAGAGAGGTCAAAGATGACTTCGACCCTCTTCTCCGAGGCCATGGTCCCCAAAATCGTGGCGATGTCGCGCAGCATGGTGTGAAGGTCGAAGGGAATCCTCTCCAAAACGATCTTCCCCGCCTCGGCCTTCGAGAAGTCGAGGATGTCGTTGAGCAGGGTCAGGAGGAATCGGCCGGCACCCTCGGCCTTGCGGACATAGTCCCGCTGCCGCGCCTCGAGGGGCGTCTTGGCCAAGATGGCCAGCAGGCCCAGGACCGCATTCATCGGGGTGCGA
>JAHFSN010000302.1:0-847 GCA_023265735.1 Spirochaetaceae bacterium
TGGGACTCCCCGAAGGTGCTGAGCCGAAAAAGTTGTCCAAAAGAACTGCCTGCCATACGTGCTCCTCTTTGCTTACTGCGTCGTAACGGTGGCCCAGAAGGCCTCGAGCCGGGAGACTCCCTCTTCGACCCCCGCTCCCGTCATGTCCACCCGGTGGGGCGTCAGCGCCCGCAGGAGCGCTGTCCTTTCCCGGTAAATCCTCTGGAAATCCTCCCAGGGGTGTTCGGCCGACAGGAAGGCGGGCCGTCCGCCGCGTAAAATCCTCTGGTACAGGGCTTCGACGTCGTCGTCGAGGTGGACGATGGTTCCCAGGGGACGGAGAACCTCCACCGCAGCCGGATTGGTGACGGTCCCGCCGCCCCAGGCCAGGACGGCCGCGCCCTGGGCGAGCCGGGGGGCCACCGTCCGGGCCGCCGCCGCCTCCCGGGCCTGGAACCCCGAGGATCCCTCCTCTTGAAAGATCTGCCGCGACGTCCGGCGGCCCCCATCTTCGGCTTCGAGCAGGGCGTCGAGATCGTAGAAGTCCCAGCCGTGGCGTTGGGCCCACAGGCGGCCCATGGAAGATTTTCCCGAGTGTTTCAATCCAACGAGCTGCAACGTCACGGTTCCTCTCACAGTTCAGGAGTCGGCAGGTTCAACCGGATGGCCGTCCCCCGGCCCACGGCACTCTCGGCGGTCAGGTTGGCGCCCAGGGAAAAGGCCAGGTCCCGGCACAATCCCAGGCCGATGCCTTGGCCCTTCTCCTTGCCCGTGCCAAAGGTCGTCATCCGCTCCTTCTTTTGGAAGATGCGGTCCAGGACCTCTCCCGTCATTCCCACGCCCTCGTCCTTGACCTCAATCCAAAGTT
>JAHFSN010000302.1:889-3903 GCA_023265735.1 Spirochaetaceae bacterium
CGGCCGGTGTTTCCGCCGCCGTCACGAGAATCTTGCCCCCCGGGTTGGAAAACTTCAGGGCGTTGTGGACGAGGTTCCTCAAGATGGTCGAGAGCACGTGCCGGTCGGTTAGGAGGGGGCCCGCCAGCTTGATGTCCATCTCCAAGGCGACCTTCTTGTCCTGGGCCAGCAGCTTCAAGATCGAGAACACGTCTCCAACGATGGGCTCCAGGGAAACCGATTCGTAGTGAAGGTCGTCGTTCTTCTGCTGGGACCGGGCCCAGCTGAGGAGGTTCTCCAGGAGCTGGAACAGACTGTCGGCCGACCGGCGCATGTCGTGGAAGACCTGGTCCCAGGTGGCCTTGTCGAAGATGCCCGGGTCGTCCATGTAGATGTCGAGGAGCTGTTTCAGCTTGCCCACAGGACCCCTGAGGTCGTGACTGATGATCGAGAACAGCTGATCCTTGGTGGCATTCAGCTGCACGAGGGTCTCCTCGCGGTGTTTGCGTTCGGTGATGTCGATGAGGACGCCGATGGAACCCCGGGCGGACCCGGCCTTGTCCACAAAGGGCATCAGGTACACGATGAAATTGTGGGGAAGGCCATCGGCGTGGACGAGGGTGGTCTCTTCGACGGCCATCGAGTCCCGGGCCAACAGGTCAAGCTCGATCTTGGCCAAGGTCTTGGCGTTCTCCGGTCTCAGGAAATCCTGGTTCCTCTGGCCCGCCACCTTCTCTTTGGAAACTTCAAACACAACCTGAAACGACGCATTGGAACTGACGAAGCGCCCTTCGGTGTCCTTCTGGTACAGGGGAAACGGAATGACGTCCATCAGGGTCTCGAGGAACCGGGCCTGGTCCGCCCACTTGGCCTCGCTGTTCTGCGATTCGGACAGCAGTTCCAGCGCCTTGTCGTTTTCGATGGCGTATTCGGCCATGGCCCGCCCGACCAAGCGGATCACGATGAGAAACAGGAGGAAGCACAGGAGCGATCCGACTTCCCAACTGACCACCACCCACAAGGGCGACACCAGATGGCCGGCCAAGGAATGCACCTGCGGCAAGAAGTACAGAATGTGGATGACGGCCAAGGCCACATCCGCCACCAGCACTCCCCAGCCCCAGCGTTCACCGTTGAGAAGCAGCGAAGCCGTCGGGAGGACCAAATGCCAGAAGAGAGCGGCGTACCCGAAACCATAGGTCAGGCTCGCCAGAGACGAGGTCCAGGCCACGACGACGAGCTCCACGGCGAAGATCCAGGTGGGCCGACCCCGGAGCAGGAAGAACGAGCCTGCGACCACGGCGGCGAGGAGTCCGTGGATGACCGCCATGACCGGCATGCCCACGACGACGGCCGAGAGCATGAGCATCGCTTCGATCAACAGGACGATCCCCAGCACCAGGACGAAGAGGGAGGTTTTGAGGCGAATTTCTGGGGTCAGGGGCCCCGGGGAGTGGAGAAAAAGTCGGTCAAGAACTGGGACGGAAGAACTTGTCCGGCTCATACTTATGCCAACATATCCCAGACGGCCGGACCTTGCCAATGGAACCTCGGGGCCGTAGAATCGCGCCATGGAAAGCCGCATCGAATCCGACAGTATGGGACCAATAGACGTCGACGCCAAACGGTACTGGGGCGCCCAAACCGAGCGGGCGCGACGGAACTTTCAGGTGTCGCCGCACCGCATTCCCGTTCCCTTTCTCCGGCTGCTTTGCCTCGTCAAAGGGGAGGCCGCCGCGGCCAACGCTTCCCTGGGGCTCCTGGATTCCGCCCTCGCCTCGGCGATCCGCCAGGCGGCCGATGAAGCGTTCGCCGGGACCTTCGACGCCGAGTTTCCCCTCGACGTGTTCCAAACCGGTAGCGGGACGAGCTGGAACATGAACGCCAACGAGGTTCTCGCAGGCCGGGCGAACGAGATCCTCTCGGGGACCCGGGGAGGCAAGAAGCCCGTTCATCCCAACGACCACGTCAACCTGGGGCAGTCGTCCAATGACGTCATTCCCACGGTCCTGAACCTGTCCTGCCGGCTCGAAGCCGAGAGGCTGGCGTCGTCCCTCGACCTCCTTTCCGCTGCCCTGGAGGCCAAGGCAAAGGAGTTTCGTGGGGTCGTGAAGATCGGACGGACCCACCTGCAGGACGCCGTGCCCATGACCCTGGGCCAGGAGTTTGGGGGATTTGCCCGGCAGGTCAGCCTGGGCGCCCAGCGGATCCGGGCGGTGTCTCCCCGCGCCGAGGAACTGGCCCTCGGCGGCACCGCCCTGGGCACCGGACTGAATACCCACCCCGAGTTTGCGGCCCGGACCGTGGCGGCCCTGGCCGCGCGGCTGGGGGTCCCGTTTCGGCCCGCCGAGAACTACTTTGAGGCCATCGCCGCCCGCGACGTCCAGGTGGAGCTCATGGGGGCGGTCAACTCGGTGGCCACCAGCCTCCTCAAGATCGGCAACGACCTCAGGCTCCTGTCTTCGGGTCCCCGGACGGGGTTTGCGGAAATCCGGTTGCCCGAGCTTCAGCCCGGCAGTTCCATCATGCCCGGCAAGGTGAATCCGGTGATCCTCGAGATGCTCAACCAGGCGTGCGCCCACGTCATGGGAAAGCATCTGGCGGTCACCATCGCGGGCCAGAGCGCCCCCCTCCAGCTCAACATCATGATGCCCCTCCTGGCCCACGAGACGCTCTCGTCCCTCGACCTGCTCACCCAGAGCCTCGAGACCCTGAGGACCAGTTGCGTCGAAGGCATCGAAGCCGACGAGCGCCGGTGTTCGGAGCAGGTGGAGCGAAGTTTGGCCCTCGTGACCCCGCTGGCCCTCAAGATCGGCTACGACAGGGCTGCGGCCTTGGCCAAGCAGGCCCTGGCCGAGGACAAGACCATCCGCCAGCTGGCCGAAGAGCAGAAGCTGCTGCCACCCGAAGAGCTGGAGCGTATCATCGACGCCAAGGGGATGACCGGAGGCTGAGGGCGAAGTTCCCTGGGGATCAGGTTTTGGGTCGGATTTCGTCGGGGTAGACCAAGCCAATCTGCTTGCGGACCGCGTCCA
>JAHFSN010000303.1:0-1994 GCA_023265735.1 Spirochaetaceae bacterium
CTGGACAATGCCCCTCTGGACGATCAGCAGCCTCAGGAACGTCATCGAAACTTCCCGGTAGAGGACGATGAGCACGAACCAGAGCGGCGCCACACCGGCCACCAGGAGGCAGACAAAGAGCGTCAGGCGGCTGATGACGTCGGAAAAGGGATCGAGGACCTTGCCCAGATCGCTGGTTTCTCCCAGCTTTCGGGCGACCCAGCCATCGAGGACATCGGAAAACTCGGAGACTAAGAAGACGCCCCAGACCAGGGGCAACCAGAGGGGATCGCGCCAAGTCAACCACGCCGAGAAGATCGCCGCGAATGTCGGTGCCAAGGCAATGCGAAAGAAGGTGATCCGGTTGGCCAAACCCATGCCCCACCTTAATGCGCCCCCTCCCCCTTGTCAACTCGCTAGACAGCCGCTAAGGTAATCCCATGGGATTGACCTCATTCCAGCGTCGTGTGCTGGGCGTTGTGGTGGCGTTCTTCGCCGTCCAGACCACGGGTTTTGCGGTGTTTCAGGCCTTTTTCCACCTGCCAGCGCCTTGGGATTGGGTATTCTATCCGGCCACTGCGGCCTACCACGTCCTCGTCTGGTTAGGCCTTTGGTCGATCAAGAACCGATTCACCACCCTCGACGGCGCTCCCCTTCAAAGGCTGGGACTCCCCAATCTCTTGACCCTGTTCCGGCTCACGAGCCTTCCCATCATCACTCTCGTCTTTTTGCTAGCCCGCACGCATCCCAGCCTGGCCCTGCCCCTGGTCATCTTTGTGAGCGTGGCCTTCCTCACCGACCTCTTCGACGGCTTTCTGGCCCGAACCTTCCGGCTGGGAACCCAGCTGGGCAAGCTCCTCGACAGCAGCACGGACTACGTGATTCTTTTTTCCCTGACGGTAGTCTTGGGGATCACGGGGGTGCTCCCCCTGTACCTGCTCGTGCTCATCCTCGTCCGCCTCGCCTTCCAGGTGAGCGGCGTCCTCTGGATTCAATTCGTTTACCAGAAGCAGTTTGTTGAGACAACCTGGCTAGGCAAGGCCAGCCTCTTTGTCCTCATGGTTCTGTTCGCCGTGGAGATCCTGGTGTTCCTCAGGCTTCCGGGTTGGGAGGGACACTGGGCCATCCGCTGTCTGGAGATTTTCAGCGCGGCCGCCATGGTCGTGTCCACCTTCGACAAGCTTGTCTTCTTCCGAAAGAAGCTGCGGGAACCGCCCGCTGGGACCGATTTGACCCGCCCCTAAAACCACTTGGCGAGGAAGTGCTTCTTCGTCTGGTCCTGATCGCAAGGAACGCCTGTATCGAGGCCCGGTCCAATCTGGCCCGCGAAAGGGACAGCTCCGGTGACCCAAGCTTTTTCCCACGCCCGCCCGAGTTCGAGGACCCAGGTTTCAAACTGCGCTACCAGTTCTTCGAGGGTCGCCGTCCGTGGGACACCCGTCACAGGGTCGACCCATTCCAAGGTTCCCTCAAACGCGGGGTGACGAACGGCTCCGCCGGAATAGAACGCCCCGGACGTGTCGCCGAAGCCCCTGGGGTTCCAGAACGCAAGGACCCGAGACGTCCACGCAGCCAGAGGGTTATCTAGGAGGCCTTGGAGCTGGCGGTGGGCCCGCAGCCACAGGGCCGAGTCGGTGCCCGTGAACACATCGGTGATCGGAAGAAGCTCGGGTCCCGCGGCCTGAAGGAGGGCCCCGAAGGTTCGGGCCGGGGCCGGCCCCCAGAGGGTTTCCACGTGCAGATCGAGGGCCGTCTCGCAGGCCTGATGCCGGTAGTGCCAGCCTTGCTGGAGGTCGCCCCGAGGTGCGTCGGCGTCGCCGGTCCACGAGAAGATGAGCGGATGAAACGTTGCGTCGGCGGCCAGGTGGGTCAGGGCCCCGAATCCAAAGGCCAGTCCCTGGGCGCCGAGGTCTCCCCGGTGGGACGCCAGGGCCCGAAAGGGGGCAAAACTGTCACTGAGGGAGGTGCCGTGGAGCCGCTCGGCGGTACGGCGGGCCTCGGTGGAGCCTAACGCG
>JAHFSN010000303.1:2004-3892 GCA_023265735.1 Spirochaetaceae bacterium
GCCAATCAGGAAAACCTCGCCGAAGGCCAGGACGGCGTCGGCCAGGGGTCCCGGATGGAGGCGACCAGCGGCCCTCTGGGCCAAGTGCCAATGACAACGCTCTTTGGGCATAGAAAGGATTGTACACCGGGAACGCCCTTCGGGTCGTCAGGAAAAAGTGAGAACAGCGTTCGCCAGTTTACCCCCCTGAACTGTTGACATTCCTGAGTCAAACAGTCATAAATGAGTTTATCCCAATTACCGAGGTATCCATGCGTAATTTGTTCGTGGCTGCTCTGGCAGTTCTTCTCCTGGGAGCGTGTACTCCCAGTCCCAAGCCGATTCCGGTTCCCGCTCCTCCCTCCTATTCCTTGGAGCTGGAAGCCTACCGATCCTGGGTGACGGCCCAGGCGGATGATCTCTTGGGAAAGGTCCAGACCTTTGCCGCCGCCGTGGAGGCGGGCGACCGGGCTAAGGCCAAGGCCCTGTACGCCGACAGCCGGGTTCCCTACGAGAGAATTGAACCCATTGCCGAGTCCCTGGGAGACCTCGACCCTCGCATCGACGCCCGGGAAGCCGACAGCAAGCCCGACGAGTGGTCGGGTTTTCATAAGATCGAGAAGGCCCTGTGGACCAACGCCGACCTCAAGCCCATGGCTCCGGTGGCCAAGGGGCTTGTCGACGACGTCAAGCTTCTGCGAGCCCGGATCGAGGCTGCCCAGATTACGGCCCCTCTGCTGGCCACGGGAGCGGTGGAGCTCCTGAACGAGGTGAGCACCTCGAAGATTACCGGGGAGGAAGAGCTCTTCTCGCACACCGACCTGTGGGACTTCCAGGCCAACGTGGACGGCGCCGCCAAGATCTGGGAGCTGTTCGCCGAGGGCGTCAAGAAGAAGGACGCGGCCCTCGCCGCGGCGGTGGACCAGAACCTGGCCACCCTCAATTCCCTTCTCGCCCGCCACAAGACATCGAAGGGTTTTGTCAGCTACACCGACCTGAAGCCCACCGAGGTCAAGGAGCTCTCCGCCGCCGTCGACGCCCTGGCCGAACCCCTTTCGAAACTCGGTCCCCTGGTGCAGGCGGAGTAAGTCATGGCCCTCTCCTTTTCCCGAACCCGCGTGGCCCTCCTGGTTGGCGTCGTGGCCGTCGCCGGGGCCGCCCTGGCCCTGACCCTCTGGCTGACCGGTAAGCCCGCCGTGGAACCCTTTCACGGCACCCATCAGGCGGGGATCACGACGGGCCCCCAGAAGTTCGCGTTCGTGGCCGCCTTCGACCTCACGGTGACCTCATCCGACGGAGTCCGGGAGCTGCTGAAGGCGTGGACCCGGGCCTCGGAAACCTTGACCCAGGGAAAGGAGTTGGGCCCCGACACGGGCGGGGCAGCCCCCCCGGCCGACACCGGAGAGACCCTCGGGTACCGGGCGTCCCGGCTGACCCTGACCTTCGGGGTCGGACCTTCGGTCTTCGACGGCCGCTTTGGTCTGGCGTCCCGAAAACCGGCGGCCTTGAATTCCCTCCCCACGTTCCGCGGCGACAACCTTGATCCCGCCTGGTCCGACGGAGACCTGGTGGTCCAGGCCGCAGCCGACGACCTTCAGACCGCCTACCACGCCCTCCACGTTCTGACCCGGATGGCCAAGGGTTCGGCGGTGCTGAAGTGGGTGCAGCAGGGCTTTCAACCGGGTACAGAAGTGACCCCGGGGCCCGGCCGAAACCTGGAAGGCTTCATCGACGGCACCGTGAACCCCAATACCAAACACGAGGACGACATGGCCCAAGTCGTGTGGGCCCAGACCCCGGATTGGATGAAGGACGGCTCGTACCTCGTGGTCCGCCGGATCCGCATGTTAGCCGAAACCTGGGACAGGAGTTCCCTGGGCGACCAGGAAAAGACCATTGGGAGGGTGAA
>JAHFSN010000304.1:0-792 GCA_023265735.1 Spirochaetaceae bacterium
GATATCTTGAACCGCCTGGGGACCGACGGCTGTTACGAGGCCCGGTGGCTCATGTTCGACCAGGTCAACGTGGCCGCCTGGTACGCCGAGAACCCCGACCTGGCCACGATTGCCGACCTTCTTCCCCTGGGGACGCCGGAACCGGAGTTCTCCCGGCTCATCGATTCCACCATCGAGGCCATTGAGACCCCTGGCGCCCTGCCCCAGCCCGTGGCCGTGGCCCGGGTGCGGGAGGTTCTGGCCTGGATAGGGGTCCACGGAGGCCGGTTTCCACCCCAGGCCAAGGCGTCGGTGGGCGACCGAGTGCGTCAGCTGGTGTCGGGCCAACCCGATCACCCCTGGACGGCCCAAGACGTGGGCGCCCGGCTGGCCATGAGCGAGGCCACGCTGCGCCGCCACTTGGCCAAGGAGGGACAGACCTTCTCGTCCCTCTTGGCCCAGGTGAGGCTCACCCAGGCCTTCAACTTGATCCTCGCCACCGATCGTTCCATCGAGGCCATCGCCCAGTCGGTAGGCTACGACAGCGCCTCGCGGTTCTCGGCCCGGTTCCGGGAGCTCTTCGGCCACCATCCAAGCATTCTGAGGGGTCATCAGCGGACGGATGAGCGTCTCGGCACAAAGATTGATCGAAACTCGCCTACTCGGCATCCCCTCAAAACGTGATCTTGGATCTCAAGGAGATTCCTATGAAACACGTTGTTTTGATCGCAGCTCTGTCCCTCGGGCTGTTGTCGAGCCTGGCGGCCCAGGCCAGGCCCAATCCCTACGACGGTCTTCCCCCTGCCGCGTCGT
>JAHFSN010000304.1:802-3875 GCA_023265735.1 Spirochaetaceae bacterium
CAAGCACCGGTACTACCTGGTGGTCCAGGCCCTCGACGTGGCCACGATCCAGGTCCCCAAGGACGCGACCCCGGCGTTCCTGAGCTTCAATCTGCTGGGGCATATTCTGGGCCGGGCGGTCATTGTCCCCTACGCCGAACAGAAGTAACTCGGGCTTGGATCTCGGCTCAAGACGCAATAGCGTCTTGAGCCTGGGAGTTTTGGGGTCAACCCCAAAACTCCAGGACTTGGCCGCAGGCCAATGTCCAGGCTTCGCCTCAGGGTCGCGTCTGTCCTCGGCGTACACACAGTGCAGACCACCCGGTGGATGGTCTGCAACGCTCGGCAGGCGAGCTACGGCACGCCGGTGGCCGAAGGCCAGCCGAGGGTGAGAGTTGGTTCTCACGCCCCGTCCTTCGGACCGACTGCCGTCTCGGGGCTCACAAAACCGTCTACCGGACGGTTTTGCCTTCGGCATAGCCAAAATGGCGATCTCCTACGCCCGTTCCACGGCGGGCTTCGCTTCGCTCGCCGGCTCCTTTGACCTACTGATGTTCATGCGAAGAGAGCGACTCACTTCCTTCACATTCGTCACAGGTAGGCTGTGATAGGATGTGGTCCTGGAGGGCCCCCCATGGGAAAGAAGCTTGCCTTTGTCGCTGCCTTGGTGCTGGTTGTGCTAGGCGGGTGCCAGAATCCCGCGAGCAGCAACGATGCTATTGTCGGAACCTGGAACGGGACAGGCGTGACCGTAACGTTCTCTTCAAACAATTCCTGGTCGAAAACGGGGACCGGCGGTTCTAGGTCGGGAACTTGGACCAAGAGCGGGTCCAACTACGTGATCATTGAGACCTCCCCGAGTACTTCCACAGGGGCGGGGACCATCGTGGGAAATACCCTGACAGTGGCGGGCGGCGGCATTTCGGGCATCTACACGAGGGGCTGATGGTCGGCAAAGAAGTCTCGGTGGCCGGGAGCCAAGTTCCCGTGGCCGGAGATGAAGCCAGCGTGGTCGTCGATGAAGCTGGTGTGACCGACGAGCAAGTTCCGATGGCTGGGAGGGAAGTTTCGGTGGTCGGGCATGAAGTTGTCGAGGTCGGCGGCGAAGTTCCGCCATCTGGCTCGGAGGAACGACGAGCCTCGGGCCTTCAGCTCTGTCCCCTTCTCTAGCCAGCTCTGTCCCCCCACTCGGATCTTCAGAAAAGACCCGAGGCCCGTCCTATAGCTCTTCCGGTTCCCCCTCGAGAGCCGCCTCAAAATCGCGGAAAGCCTCTCGGATGGCCGCGATCTGGGCCGGAGCGTTGCCAAGCTGACCCTCGGCGGCCGCGTGTTCCAGGGCCGCGGCGGCCTCGGACAGGATCCGGGCCGTGAGGTTGGCCGAGCTTCCCTTCAGGGCGTGGGCACCGGCCCGGAGGGCCGTGGCGTCGAGGTCGGCCAGGGCCTGGTCGAGACCAGCGATGGTCGTCCGGGTCTGCTGGCGGAACCTCTCGATCATCTTGTTGAGGAGTTCTTCGTTACCCAGGAAGACCCGGAGGGCCTCCTCCCGGGAAAAGGCCTCGACGCTGGGCAGTTCGTCGGTGAGTTCGGGAACCTCGGCTTCCGGTTCGGCTTCGGGCTCGGCCTCGGGGTCTTCGGGCACCTGGGAAGCGTAGGACTTCACCACGGAGTCGAGGGTGTCGAGGGTGAAGGGCTTAGTGAGGATGCCGTTCATCCCCGCCGCCTGGCACCGTTCGAGCTCCCCCTTGAGGGCGCTAGCGGTCACGGCCACGATGGGGCACGTCAGGCCCTGCTTGCGCAGCTCGGCGGCGGCCTCGTAGCCGTTCATCACGGGCATCTGCAGATCCATGAAGACCAGTTGGGGCCGACTCTCGACGGCCACGTTGCAGGCCTCCCGGCCGTTCTCCACCAGGGTCACCTGGTGCCCCAGGTTCATGAGGAGCAGCCGGAAGAGTTCCCGGTTCACCTCGTGGTCCTCGGCCACCAGGATCCTCAGCCGGTGGGGAGACTTGCCCGGCTCTGTCCCCAAGAGGCTCCGCTCCGAAAGCATGACGACCGTCTCGCTCCAGTGTCCCTCGAGGCCCCGGACCAGAAGGTTGACCAGCGACCGGGTGTTCACGGGCTTGTCCACGAAGGCCCGGAACAAGTCGGCGGGATATCGGGGAGACGGTTCCAAAGTCTTGCGCAGCAGGCTCATGAGGACCAGGGGCAGGTCGGCGGTGGCCGGATCGGCCCTGACTTCGCTGGCCAGCTGCCAGCCGTCTTCGGATCCGAGTTCCTGGTCGATGAGGACCACGTCGGGCCGGGTCTTCAGGGCCTTGTGGGCCTGGGCTCGGGTGCCCACGGCCCGGACGGAGAACCCCGCCTCGGTGAGTCGGCGGCCCAGCACCTCCCGGACCCCGGGATCGTCGTCGACGATGAGGACTTCGTGACCCGTCCCAGGCGGCGGGGCCGCGGCGGGTTCTTCGCCGTCGGGGGCCAGTTCGATGCTGAAGAAGAACTCGGTGCCCTCGCCGGGGACAGAGCTGAACTCGATACGCCCCCCCAGCAGCCCGATGAGCTTCTGGCTGATGGCCAGGCCCAGACCGGTGCCGCCGTACTGGCGGGTGGTCGAGCTGTCGGCCTGGGTGAACACCCGGAACAGGGACTGGCGCGCCGACTCGCTGATGCCGATGCCGGTGTCCTTGACCCGGAACCTCAGGCCGGGGCCGACCACCAGGGTGATCCGCCCCTTGTGGGTGAACTTCACGGCGTTGCTCAAGAGGTTCACCAGCACCTGGCGGAGCCGCGAGGGGTCGCCGAGCCAGTGCCGGCGAACCGTGGGGTCGAGGTCGAGGACGAGCTCCAGGCCCTTGCGGTAGGCCGAGAGGCTCACGACTTCGAGGCTCCGGCCCACCACGTCGTCGAGGTCGATGGGGATGGACTCGAGGCTCATCTGCCCGGCCTCGATCTTGCTGAAGTCGAGGACCTCGTTGACCAGTTCGAGGAGGTGCTGGGCCGCCGACGCGATCTGGCCGGCGTGGTGGGCCTGGTCGAGCTTCAGCTCCCCCAGGCGGAGCAGGTCGGTCATGCCGGTGATGGTGAACAGCGGGGTGCG
>JAHFSN010000305.1 GCA_023265735.1 Spirochaetaceae bacterium
CACCAGGGCGCCGAACATGAGGCCGGGCATGGCCTTCTTGTCCGCTTCGGTCATCTCCTTCTTGTTCGGGTCCATGCCGACGGCCTTCTGCCAGGCCTTGAACCACGGTACCGCGGGGGAATAGTAGATCCAGCTCAGGAAAAAGTTGGCCACGGCCACCACCAGCAGCGGCCATAACGAGACACTGAAATCGAGCACAGGGTCCTCCTCGGGCGTCCTTCGGTTAGGTAGCCCTAATAGGATCTATTCTGGGGCCGGTTTCCGCTCGGCGTCAAGGTCGGGCGGAAACCCTCGGGACGGCTCACCAAGAGGCGCTGTCCTTGGCCTTCTGGTTCTGAAACCCGGGGACGGCCGACGGCTTCACGGCGAAGGCGAACACGTAGTTGGGAAAGGTTGTGGAGTAGTCGTTGTCGTTGGTGACCAGCAGCAGGTGGCGTCCGTCGGGCAGGTCGGGACCGAAGGCGATGCCCTCGATCTTGTCCGGCAGACCCGCGGGGGTCACGTAGGGATTGGCCTGGTTCAGGAGGGCACCCAGGTCGGCAAACAGGGTCTTCTTCAAAGGCACCACCGAGGCGTCGACCTTGGCCAGGCCGGAGACCTCGGTGGGGGCCGGCGACTGGTTGAGGTCGATGAGGTAGAGGAGCTTCACCCCGGCGGCTCCGGGGACGCCGTCGCGTTCGTCGACCAAGAACTGGTGGTCGTTGAGGGCCACGATCTCGCTGTTGGCGGTTTTCAAAGTGTCTTGCCGGTACACGTACTGGCGGGGGGCGGCCTTGGTCTTCAGGTCGTAAACCAGGAACCTGGTGTCCAGGCCCTTCGAGCCTCCATCCTGGACCAGGGCGCTCTGCATCGTCACGACCATCCGGGAACCGTCCGGGGTGAGGGCCAGGCCCTCGGCCCCCCGGTTGGTGTACCGGCCTTTCGTATTGGCAGACGGCGCCATTTCCTTGGCCAGGGTGGGGGCCAGATTATCGAGAAGAAATTCCGCCGGAACGGGGAGGGACTCGATCCTCTGACCGTCCTTGCTGAAGTGGTAAATGACCGGGCCGTACTCATCGGAGATCCAGACGGTGCCGTCGGGGGCCACGCGGATGCCCTCGGGGTCAAGCCGCAGGTTCTGGGTAGGGTCGGCACCGGTGAAGGCGGTGCTGAGGCCCGTGAAGCTCGTCCCGGTCTCGTTACGCAGCAGCTTGGTGGCCTGGAGACTCACGGAAACCTTCCACCCCGCGGCTGTCTTCTTCACGTCGATGTCCGCCACTTGGAAGCGGTTGGCATAGCTGGTCGTGAAGTCCACGGCGTCGCCGCCGGGGTACTGCACCTTGTTGGGACCCCGGTCGGAGAGGAGGAGGTAGCGGGAACCGTGACCGGTCCAGGCGAGGCCCGAGCCGAAGCCATCGAACCGGTCCCTAAAGCTCACTCCGTCTTCGAGGAGGGTGTGGGGCAGGCCCGACTTATCGGGTGCCGCTTGGTCACCGCCGGGGACGGCGGCGGCCCCCAGAAACTCCACATCGGGGGCCGAGGCCGCCTCGGGGGTCGACGCACAGCCCGCCAGGGTCAAAAAGGCCGCTAGAGGAACGAGGGCCAGGGCCCGGGACAAACGTTTCATAGACATCTCCCTTTCTAGGGGAGAGCTTCGCATCGGAAGTGTCAGAATTGCGTGCGGATTCTGTCACGGTTTGAACAGTTTGCCGAGCCGGGGACCCCTGTGGTTCCGCGTTGTCTACGGCGTCAAACCTCCGCCTTCTGCCATGCTTTCTCCACGAGGGCCTCGGACTGGGCCCACAGGCGGGCGCCGGCCTCGAGGGTGGCCTTCCCGGATGGATTCTTGGGTTTGCGCTTGACCCAGTAGCGCCCCGGAGTCTTGGCCGGTTCCGGATCGTCCACCAGGAAGACGCCCGTGTCGGCCCCTTTCTCCGGGGGAAGCGCCAGGAACCCCATCATTTCGAACACGCTCTTCTTGGAGGGGTCCCCGCCCGAGCCAAAACTCGTCCGAACGAACCCGGGGTGGAACGAATGAGCCGTGACCGAGGTCCCCGCCAGCCTTCGGTTCAGCTCCTGGGTGAAGAGGATGTTGGCCAGCTTCGTCTGTCCGTAAACCTGCATGGGCCGGTATTTTCCTGGCCGGTCGAGGAACCAATCTTGGATGTTTCCGGGGGCCAAGGGGTGGGCCCCCGAGCTCGTGGCCACCACCCGGCCCGCCGGGGCGGCCTTCAGTTGAGGCAGAAGCCGCGACGTCAGGGCGAAGGCCGCCAGGTGATTCACCGCCATCTGGAGTTCCACCCCGTCGGCGGACGCCTTCCTCTCGGACTGGATACCCCCGGCGTTGTTCCAGAGGGCATCGAGGACGGGGGCCTTGGCGGCCACCTGCCGGGCCAGCTCGGCCACGGACTTCAACGACGAGAGGTCCCCCGTGACGACGTCGAAATCTCCCCGGGGAACCGCGGCCCGTAGAGTCTCCAAGGCCCCCTTTCCCCTAGCCTCGTTCCGGGCGTGGACCAAAACCTTCCAACCCCTTCGCCCCAATTCCTGGGCTCCCGCCAGCCCGATGCCCGCCGTGGCACCCGTGATCAGCACTGTCTTCTGACTCATGATCTTGATCTCCCGCAGTTTCGATTGCTATAATCTGTATAGCGAGAATAAAATACTTCGCTATAATTCATATAGCAAGTGAAAATCGCCGATTTTTCCCAAGGATTCTCTATGCGCTGCGGCACGAACAAACCGACAGTCTTCGAACTCCTGGGCGACCCCTGGGTTCTCGCCCTTTTGGGCGCCCTCCGAAGCGGCGAGAAGAGGTTCACGGATCTCCAGCGCGACCTGCAGATCAACCCCATCACCCTGTCGAACCGGCTCAAGACCCTGGAAGAAAATCATTTGCTCCAAAGGCTGGCGGGGACAGTGAACAAACAAGCCGTGGCCTACAGGCTGACCGACCTCGGGCGCGGCACGTTTCCCGTCCTTGACGCCATGGGCGCCTTTGGTCGCCAGTTCCTGCCAGAATCCAAAGACCCCTGACTCCAGGTCGGAGTCCCCGGTAGCTTCAGGAAGGGAACTCCAGAAGAAGCTTGCCGGTGGCCTGCCGTCGGACGATCAGCTCGTGGGCCCACAGAGCCTCGGTGAACGGAAGGATGGCGTGGAGCCGGGGTTTCAGGCTTCCCTGGGCCACCTGGTCGAAGAGCCCGGACAGGGTTGTCCGGTACCAGTCGCGGTGGGAGTCGACGATTCGCGGGGTTCCCAGCACCTTGGCCCGGCCCCCCGAAACCAAGAATTTTCCGGCCACCGAGGCCAGACCCGCCAGTAGCGGTCCCCAACCGCCCCCCGGGGTGGGGGAGAACCCGTAGCTGACTAATGTGCCCCGGGATCCCAGCACCTTCCACGACCGTTCCAAGGAGCGGCCCCCGAACGAGTCGAAGGCGGCGTCCACGCCCCGGGGTTCCCGGCGCCGAAGCTCCTCGTCCCAGGCCCCCGAACTGTCCAAGGGGGTGACCCCCGGTTCCAACTGGGACCACTTGGCGGGGTGGGCGGTGCCGTAGGCCCTCAGACTCCGGTCCCGGGCCAGTTCAAGGACGGCCGACCCCACACCCCCGGCGGCCCCGTGGATGAGGAAACTCTGGCCCGCCTTCAGGTTGGTCAGGCGGTCGAGGAGGGCGGCGGCGGTTAGGTAGTTGAGGGGGACGAGGGCCGCGGTGGCGTCGTCGAGGGTGCGGGGAACCGGCACGGCCCACACCGGGTCGAGGTCGAGGACCTCCCGGTAGGCGCCCATGGCCGGCAGCATGCCCGCGACCCTCTGGCCGACCACGAGGTCGGACTGGGCCTCCGTACCAAGGGCTTCGACGACCCCGGCAAACTCGTACCCGGGGGAAAACGGC
>JAHFSN010000306.1 GCA_023265735.1 Spirochaetaceae bacterium
ACTTCAGGACCGCGTCGTCGGCGTGATGCCCGATGACTTCCTTGGCGGCAGCCTTCACTTCGTCCCGGGCGTTCCCCACGGCGACACCTCGCCACTCGCGTTCAAACATCCCCAGGTCGTTGAGTTCGTCCCCAAAAATCACCACATCGTTGCTATACCCCAGCATCTGACTCAGGACCTCGAGGGCCACCTCCTTCCGGGCGTCCCTGTGCTGAATCCAGAGGGCCGCGCCGTCATCCACGCCCTTGAGGGTCATCGAATCCGTCTTGAACCACTCTCCGTACCTCTCATCGATGTCTTGGCGGAGCGGTTCGAGCCACTCGGGTCTGTCGAGGATGGTCACGCTGATCGTCTGCGACCCCGCGGGAGCCCGAAGACCGGGCTCGTGGCGCCAGCGGTAGAACTCGTGCTCGCTTCGGGTATCGTGGTACCAGGTCATGACGGGGTTTTGGGGCCCTTCTGACAGATGGTAGTTCTCGCTCCCATCCCAGAGGTCGAGGAGGGGCGAAAAGCCCTCTTCGCGCAGGTCGGCCAGCAGTTCCTCCAAAGGGAGGGAGTCCATGGCAAACAAGTGGAGGGGGTGGGGCGAGTCAAAGGTGGAGATGAGGGCGCCATCGGAACTGATGAGGGGCAGGTTGAGCCTCGCGGTCCCCAGGGCCCTTCGGATCGAGGCGAAATCCCGGCCCGACGCCACTGTGAAAGGAATTCCCCGGGCCGTCAGGTCCGCCAGGGCGGAGAGGGCAAAACCCGAGAGGTGGCCGTCGGGTTGCAGGAGGGTCCCATCGAGGTCGCTCACGAACAGAGGGTGGGACATGGCACCACTCTACCATGCTATCCTGGGTTCATGAATCCTCTCCGGCCAAGTTTTCCATGACCCTCGTCCTCGTGGCTACGGGTCTGGCCGTACTCCTCGTCGTCCTGGTCTGGGCCCTGGTCGGCACCCGATCTCGAGGGGCGTCGCATCCAGACCCCGCTCCCGAAATCGCGCCCACCCGGGCCCCCTGTCCTCTCTGCGGAAGTTCCCTGGCCCCAGGAGAGCGCGTGCACTCGGTGGTCTTCGCCAGCCAAGCCGACGACCGCATCATGGAGATTTCGGGGTGTCCCCACTGCCGTCCTCCAGGGGCGGTGCCGCGTCTCTGCCCCGTCTGCAAGAAGGAACTGAGGCCCCAGGACGTGGTGACCGCCAGGGTCTTCGAGCGCAAGAACGCCACGGGTTCCAAGAAGACGCATGTGCACGTGTTGGGTTGCCCGCGTTGTCGAGGCTAGGATCTCGGCCTTTGGGCGTCGCCTCGCGGCGGACTGCGGTGCTCGCCGTACTAAATGTACGGCTGCGCTCCTCGCCTTGCTCGGCTTTGCCCAAAGGCCGATCTCCGTCGCCTCTGCCTTCAAGGAGCATCGCTTCGCTCGCTATTCGGGTTCTTTGCGCGGGGCGGGTTGTTAGTCTTCTATGAGAAATTGGTAGGCGCGGCGGAGGACTTCGGCGGTGTCTTTGTGGCTGATCAGCCTCAGGCAGTCTTCGAGCTCGACCCAGATTCCGTTCGAAATCTCCGACTTCTGAAGCCTCACTTTCTTTCCCCGGGACTTGGCCAGAAACAGAACCACGGTCTTTTCAACCCCGGGGGAGGGGGAATAGCGGATGGCTTCCCGGAAGCCGGGCTTGAATTTGACCCTGAGACCCGTTTCTTCGCTGATTTCCCGGGTGGCCGTCTGGACCTCAGACTCACCGACTTCGGTATGTCCCTTGGCTAGGCTCCAGTGATTTCCGTTGGTGTGCTTCAGCAGGAGAAAGAGAATCCGTCCGCCGACCTTGCGGTAGATCACCGCGCCGCACGACAGAACCCGCGTCAACCGGGACCCCTACAAGTAGAGGCACAGGTAGGCGGTATCGGCGGCTACCTTCAGTTGAAACTTTTGGTGGGCATCGACCCGGAACTCCGAGCCAGCTGTGAAATCCTTCCAGGCACTTTGCCCAGGAAGTTTGACGGAAAGCTTTCCGGCAATGATCTTCATGACTTCCACTGAACTGGTTCCGAATTCATAGTCCCCGGGGGCCATGACACCGACCGTGGCCGGTCCGGCATCCACGGTAAGGCCGATGGATTTCACGTTTCCTTCAAAATACTCGTTCACTTTGAGCACGGAAACCTCCGGAAGGGGGCGGGGCAAAAAAGGTACCGGGGACGCTGCAAGAAAGGCAGGGAGTTGATCGCGCCCCGGTGAGTGAGTTCTACCAGAAGGAAGGGATGTAAGCAAGGGCGAATTTGTAAAACTCGAGAAGAATTTTCCGAATTGCCCTGGCTCCGACGGTTTCCGCGCCCCGGTCGAAGTGCCGGTATCTCCGCTCTGAAGTCTTGGAATGATAAGAAATAAGTTCAATTAGGTATTTTAATATGTATTTAATACGCCTGGATTCCCCTCCCTGGGTCTTTGCAATTTTCGTGTTCTGCGCTAAAACTTGTGTTGTCTTGAGACCATAGGTCATAGGAGGATTCCGTGAAGCGTTCCCCATGGGCATTGCCCTGTTCTGTTCTCGCCGTCTTTTTGATTTTGGCGTCTTGTTCGAGCACACCTCACGTTCAGCGGGTGGCGTCCGACACCCAAATCGACCTCAGCGGACGATGGAACGACGTCGACGCCCAGCAGGTCGCCCAGGCCATGATTGCCGATGTCACCGTTCGACCTTGGATCGCCGACTTCATTCAGGCCAACAATCGGAAACCCGTGGTGATCGTCGGAGACGTCGCCAATCGAAGCGATGAGCACATCGAAACTCTGGTGTTCACCAAGAGCCTCGAAAAGGAACTCATCAACTCCGGGAAGGTGAAATTCGTCGCCTCGGCCGACGAAAGGGCCGGCGTCCGACTGGAACGGCAGTCCCAGCAAACCGAAGCCAGCGCCGCCACCATGAAGAAATTGGGCCAAGAGACGGGCGCCGACTTCTATCTGGGCGGAGTCATCACTTCGGTGATTGACGCCGTCGAAGGCCAGAAGGTGGTGTTCTACAAGATCAACCTGGAACTGACCAACATCGAGACCAACGAGAAGGTCTGGCTTGGCGACAAGCAGATTAAGAAGGTCATCGGCAAGAACGCCGTCAAGTACTAAGAGGAAGGCCGACGACATGATCAACAAGGGTTTGGGACTCCTGGTCCTATCGTTTGGGTTGGTGTCCTGCGTGACCACCACCCGCAACGCCACATTCGTGAAAGCGGACGCCGGCGTCGACGCGAGGAATTACGCCCAGGTCGCCCAGACCCTTGATGGTTCGGATTCTTCGAAATTCTACAATGACAAAGATCAGGTTCTGCGGAATCTCGACGTGGGCATGCTCTACCACTTTGCCAACCAGCCCCAAGAAAGCATCAAACGACTCGAGACCGCCGAACGGCTGATCGACGAAAACTACACCAAAAGCATCTCGAACGCGGCGGCTTCCTTCCTCATCAACGACTACCAGTTGGTGTACTTTGGCGAGGCCTACGAGGATCTCTACCTCAACGTCTTCAAGGCCATCGACTACATGCGGCTCAATAAGTTTGACGATGCCTACGTCGAAATTCGCCGTATGGGGACGAAGCTGAACCTGCTGGAGGACAAGTACGGCCGGTACGCCGACAGCATGAACGGCAACCCCCAGGCCAAGGGCGCGGTCAGGTCGGGAACGACCCAATTCCACAACTCGGCATTGGCCCGGTACTTTAGCGCGCTCCTCTATCGGGCCACGGGAAAACTCGGCGATTCGGCCATCGACCTTCGGGAACTCCAAAAGGCCTTTGCCTCCCAACCCTCGATCTACGATTTTCCCACTCCTCCCCTTCCGGCACTGACTCCCCCCCAAGGGCAGGCTAGACTGAA
>JAHFSN010000018.1 GCA_023265735.1 Spirochaetaceae bacterium
TCGCGGGAGGAATCCCCACCCCGTTGTCTTCGATCCTCAGCTCAACTTCGGAACCTTGGGCCTCCGCCTCGATCTTCACGTTTCCTCCCGTCGGAGTGAACTTGATGGCGTTGGAGAGCAGGTTCCTGAGGACTGTTACCACGGTGTAGCGGTCCCCCAGAACCAGGGCGAACTCGACCTCGGAAGTGATCGAGATCTTCTTCCGTCGGAAAGACTCGGCCAGGGGTTCGAGGGCTTCTTCAATGAGAAAATTGAGGGGGAGCGGTTCCGGTTGAAGCACGAGGGAGCCCGTCCGCGACAGTCCCCAGTCCAGGAGGGTTTCCAGAAGCCGGTGGACGTTTTTGGCCGTCTGATCCATGGTCAGCAGGACCTCTCGAGTCTCTTCGTGATTCATCTTGTCGGACTGGACCAGGAGCTCCTGGAGGAGCGAAACGAAGCCCGAAAAAGGATTCTTCAAGTCGTGGGCCAGGATCGAAAGGAACCGGGAGAGTTCCTGGTTGGCCTTCCGGATGTCGGCGGCGGCCTTCTCCAGGGCCCTGTTTTTGTCCTGAAGGGCCAGATGCGTCCGGAGCCGAGACACCAGTTCCGTCCTTCGGAACGGCTTGGAGACGAAGTCCACTCCTCCGGCGGCGAAGCCCCGGACGACCTCCTCCTCGGTGCTGAGCTCGGTGACAAAGATAATCGGAATAGACGCCGTCCGGGGCGAGGCTTTGAGGGTCTGGGCCACGGCGTATCCATCGAGTCCAGGAAGCATGACGTCGAGCAAGATGAGGTCGAATTCCTGGGTCTCCAGAAGCTCGAAGGCCTTGCTGGCGTCTTCGGCACCGGTGAAGGAAAACTCGTCCTTGGGGAGAATGGCCCTCAAGGTCAGAAGATTGGAGGGGATATCATCGACGGCAAGAATGGTGTGGGTTGACCCTCGAGGCATGAAGACTCCTTCTTCTAGTCTTGTCCGCAGAGAGAAAAAGCACAAGGGGCCACAAACTTGGTTTCACCGAATAAAACCTAAGAGAAACAGGATCAGGAGGTTCCCGTCGGCGGAGCCGCAAGACGGCCCTCCAGCGAGAAGGGAACTGCCGATTCCATGGTGAGGTTAACAAACGTGCCCACCAGGGATGGATCGTCCGAGGGAAACCTCACGGTGACCTTCCCCTCGGTGTGGCCCGAGAGGTAGCCGCTCTTGCGGTCAGCTTTGGTGACCAGTACTGGCACGGTTCGCCCGAGGAGGCTCCGGTTGTAGGCCAAGCTGGTCTGGCGGAGCAGGTCGTTGAGGGCTTCCAGCCGCCCCCGTTTCACGTCGGCCGGCACATCGTCGTCCCAGCGGGCCGAGGCCGCCCCAGGCCGCGGGCTGTACTGGGCAATGTAGGCCATCTGGTACTGGAACTCGCCGAGGGCCTTTCGGGTGTTTTCGAACTGCTCGTCGGTTTCTCCGGTGAAGCCCACGATAATGTCGGTGAACAGCGTTGCCGTGGGAAGCACCCGCCTCACGTCGGCGACGAGGGAACGGTAGCGGTCCATGCTGTGGTTGCGATTCATCCGGATGAGGACATGGTCGTCCCCCGACTGGAGGGGAAGGTGCACCTGCTTGGCCAAGACAGGATACCGGGCCATGGTCTCCAGCACGTCGGTGTTCATGTCCCGAGGATGGGGAGAGGTGAAGTAGGTCCAGAACCTGGCTCCCGTCCTCTCTCCCAGTTTCCCCACCTCCTCGAGCAGCTGGGCGAAACGGAGTTCGTCTCCCTTTCGGTCCAGACCGTACGAGTTCACGTTTTGACCGAGGAGAGTAATGGAGGTGTAGCCTTTGTCCACGAGGGCCTGAACCTCGGCGAGGATGTCCGCCGAAGTTCTCGACACCTCTCGTCCCCGGGTATACGGAACCGCACAGAATGAACAGAACTTGTCGCAGCCGTTTTGGATGGGAACAAAGGCTTCAAACGGGGACGAGTACGTGGGAGTGACCTTCCAAAACGGCGCCAGAGAGGAAATCCCCAGCCTATCCCGGGCGGTGGGCGCCGGGGGGGCCTGCACTTCCCCCTCAAACTGGGCCAGGGGGGTCACGACACCATACTGCCGGAACCTGTCGGGCACCGAGGTGAGCTCATCGATCGAGAAGACGAGGTCAAAACGATCGGAGAACTTCTCCTCGTCGGCGGGCAGAATGCAGCCCGACACAAAGGTGATCAGGTTCTCCTCGTTTTTGCGGAGGTTCCATTCGTGGATCTTGGAATAGACTCGGTCGATGGCCTTCTGGCGCACCGAGCAGGCCACAATGCCGAGGACCTTGGCTTCCGATTCCACATCGGTTCGCTCGAGCCCCATCTGGGAGAAGACCGACTGGATGCGCTCCGAGTCGGCTTGGTTCATCTGGCAACCCAGATTCATGACGTAGTACTTCACGCCGGCTCCTTCAGAAATACACTTCGGTGGAGATGCGGTCGGAGGGGATGCCGAAACCCCGCAGCACATCAAAGGCTTCGTAGATCATGTCGCAATTGCCGCACAGAAAGGCGTGGGACTCCGGCGGGACCGTCAAGTCCTTGAGCCGGTCCGTAATCCGGCCGCGGTACGCTGCCCCGTCTTCCCGGCTGACGCAGGCGACGAGGTTCTCCCCGAGGAAGTCCTCTTCCAGGGCGAGTTCGGCGCAGGTCCGAACTCCATGAAGCAGGGTGTAGTTGAGGTGGGGATGGGTCTGGACCATGCTGTGGAAGGGGCTGATGCCCGTGCCCGTCGCCAAGAAAAGCAGAGGGCCCCCTGACTTCAGCGCCGTGTCAGGCGTGAAGTAGCCAAACGGTCCATCGACGTGAAGGCCGTCGCCGGGGACCAGTTTGGCCAGCCGTCGGCTCACCAGACCCTCGGGAACCTCTCTGACCAGAACGGAAAGCTGGGGATCCCCCTCGCCTGAGTAGATGGAATATTCTCTTTGCTCTCGTTGCCCAGGGATTCCCAGGCTCAGGTATTGCCCTGTCCTGAACGAGATTCCCGCACGCTCAAAGGTCAGGACGAAGCACCCGGGTCCCACGGGACGGTTGGACAGGACCCGGACTTCGGCCGACGATGCACCCATAGCCGTCAAAGTAGAAGAAAATGACGGTTCGAGTCAAGTTTTCAGAACGTATCGAAGTCATTACTCAGGAGAATCTCCTTGGGGGGTGCCGAGGGAGAGGTGGGAACCGAAGAGATGGCCTTCCGGAGGAGAGAGGGACCGGCTTTCACGGAGGGGGCCGGGGCCTGCCTCGCCTGGATCAAGGGCGCCGCCTCCGTGTTGCTGAGCTTGAAACGGCTCACCATGGCCTTCAGCTGCTGGGCCTGACCCGAGAGCTCCTCGCTGGCCGAGGCGCTCTCTTCGGCGCTGGCGGTGTTGGACTGGGTGACCTGGTCGATCTGGTCCAAACCTCCGTTGATCTGACCCAGGGCCTTGGCCTGTTCCTGGCTCGACGCCGCAATCTCCTCGAGGAAATCCGCCACCTTGTTGGCGTTGGCGAGGATGCCGTCCAGCTGTTCGCCGGTCTTCAGCGCCTTCACGTTGACTTCCTGGATGCTGTGGATCGATTCCTCGACCATGCGGTTGGTCTCGTTAACGGCCGCGGCGCTTCGGACGGCGAGGCTACGCACTTCCTCGGCCACCACGGCAAATCCCTTGCCGTACTTTCCGGCCCGGGCGGCCTCCACGTTGGCGTTCAGGGCGAGGAGGTTCACCTGGAAGGCGATATCGTCGATGGTCTTGACGATGGTCTTGGTGTCCTCGGAACTCTTGGTCATCTTTTCCAGGAGGAGCATGAGGTCCTTCATCTGGTGGTTCCCCTGCTCGGCGCTCTGGGACGCCTGCTTGGCCAGCTGGTTTGCCGTCAAGGCATTCTCGGCGTTCTGCTTGGACTGCCCGTGGATCTCGTTGGAACTGGCCGAGATTTCCTCGAGGCTCGAGGCCTGCTCGGTGGCCCCTTGGCTGAGGCTCTGGGCCGCGGTGGAAACCTGATCCGACCCGCTGGCCATCTGGTCGACGGCCACGTTGACCTGGGAGAGGATCTCGTTGAGTCCCTTCTGCATCCGCTGAAGGGACCGGCCCAGGCCGTCGTCCTCGCTGGCCAAAGGAATATTATCGGTGAGAACCCCATTGGCGATGCTCTCGATGAGGGACGCCTTGAGCTTGAGACCCTCGACCATCTCGTAGAAGGACTCCATAAGCAGTCCCAGTTCGTCCCGGCTCTTCACCTCGTGGACTTCCACGGCGAAGTCGCCCCGGGTCACCCGCTTGGCGAGGGCCGTCACGAGGCCCAGGGGAACGGTGATGCTTCGGATAAGGATGAGGGCCACCACGATACCGATCAGGAGCGAAATGAGGAGTCCCGTGGCAATGGTCCAATTGGCGGAACCGACGATCAGGGAGTTGGCGTTGGCCACCTGCTGGCTCACCGTCGCCCCGGCAATGCTTGTCGATTCTGCCAAGTCGCCCAGGGAGCTGGCCGCCACCTTTCGCTGCTCGGCCAAGTCATCCAGCGCTGAGCTGAGGAGCAGCCAGGAATCGACGGCCTGGCGATAGTCCTCGGCGGTTCGAGAAATCAGCGCAAGTCTGTCCTTGTTGATCTGCTGGGCCGTGTCTTTCAACAGGTCCGAAACAGACGCCTGGATCTTGTCAAACCGTGGCAAGGCGTCTTTGAGGAAGGTCGGGTCACGATAGGCCTGTGTCTTAAAATTCCCCACGCGGATTTCGCTGAACCAGTCACTCACGTCGCGCCCCTGGGACGTCTTTGCGAGGCGCAGAAGAAGAGCAGAACTGCGCGCACCCTTTTGGATTTCCGACTGAAAACTCTTGTCCTGTCCATCATTGTAGGCGGTTATGGCGTCCGAAAAAGCCTTGGCCGCCGCATCCATGGAGACTCGGCTCTGGGCGACCTGATCTGTTTTCGCCTTTGTCTTGGCCAACAGGTCCATGTACGTGGCCTTGAACTCCCGGGCCTTGGGCAGGTTTTCCCGGAGCTTGACCAATTTGGGGGACCTTTCGAGGAGGGCCTCGGCATCGGCCAGGGCCTTATCCAGAGATTGGAGGTTCTTCATGGCTTCGTCGTAGTAGCTGTTCTCCCCGGTGAGCCAGTAGCCCCGGGTGTTGTACATGGCCTTGAGGGTGCTTCTCTCGATTTCGTTGACGACGAGAACCTCGGGAAGGTACTGGTTGCTGAGTTCCATCGAGTTACCCTGGATGGACAGCATGCTGAGAATCGCCAGGGTTCCGACGACTACTGAAATTCCGATCAGCGTTCCGAGGCCAAGAATCAACTTCTTCCCGATCCCAAAACGGGCGCTTTCTGTATTTTTCATGCGCAACTCCTCACTCCATTTTCAAGTCTAGGTGGTTTGTTTAAAAAAGAAAGACTCTGTACAATTTTTCCCGTGGAACTTTTCGAACAGGCAAAGAAAACCTACGAGCCCCTCGCGAGCCGGATGCGCCCGCGAACCCTCGAGGAGTACGTGGGCCAGGAACATATCCTGGGACCCGGAAGGCTGCTGCGTCGGTCCATCGAGGCCGACCGCTTGACCAGTGTCCTCCTGTCCGGTCCCCCGGGAACCGGCAAGACCACCCTGGCCCGGGTCATCGCCCTGACGACCAAGGGATCGTTTCTCTCCTTGAACGCCGTCCTGTCCGGGGTCAAGGAGATCCGCGAGGTGATCGAGAAGGCCCAGGACGAAAGGCGGCTCCAGGGCCGTAAAACAATCCTTTTTGTCGACGAGGTCCACCGGTGGAACAAAAGCCAGCAGGATGCCCTCTTGCCCTGGGTCGAGAACGGCACCTTTGTCCTCATCGGCGCCACCACGGAGAACCCCTTCTTTGAGGTGAATTCGGCCCTCGTCAGCCGGTCCCGGGTGTTCCAGCTGTCGCCCCTCAACGACGCCCATTTGATGCGAATTGCCCAGCAGGCCTTGGCCGATTCCGACCGGGGATATGGCCGTTTCACGGTCCTGTGGGAACCCGGTGCCCTTGAGCATCTGGTCACGGTGTCGTCCGGTGACGCCAGAAGTCTGCTCAACGCCCTGGAGCTGGCCGTGGAGACTTCGGTGGCTCCCTTTCCTCCCCCCCCAGGAACAACCATTTCGATCAGCGTGGACGCCGCCGAACAGAGCATCCAGAGAAAGGCCGTTCTCTACGACAAGGATGGTGACTATCACTTTGACACCATCTCGGCGTTCATCAAGTCCCTCAGGGGCTCGGACCCCGACGCGGCCCTGTACTGGATGGCGCGAATGATCCGGGCCGGCGAGGATCCCGACTATCTGTTCCGACGGATGCTCGTGACGGCCTCCGAGGACGTCGGGCTCGCCGATCCCCAGGCCTTGGGCGTCGTGGTGGCCGCGGCCGAGGCCTTTCGAAGGGTGGGTTTGCCGGAGGGGCAGTTTCATCTGGCTCAGGCCGCGCTCTACCTGGCCACGGCCCCCAAAAGCAATAGTACTCTGGGTTTCTTTGAGGCCCTGAAGGCCGTGGAAACCGAAGAGGCCCGAGACGTTCCTTCTCACCTTAAAGACGCCAGCCGCGACGCCAAGGCCTTTGGCCACGGGAAGAACTACCAGTATCCTCACGCGTTTCGCGACCACTGGGTGACCCAGCAGTACCTTCCCCAGGGAATGTCGGGTCACGTCTTCTACCAGCCTTCCACCCAAGGGTACGAGGGAGCCGTCCGCGGCCAGATTCTCGAGCGCCGGGAATTGACCCTGGGCCTTGGCTTGTCCCAGGAGACGGACGAAGTTCTTACCTGGACCGATGAGAGAAATACGCCCTGGATCCGCCGCCTGGCTTCGGGCGCCCCGGGGCCCCTGGAAGGCCTGCGCCGCTTCGTCTTCGAAATCTCGGCCCTCCAGCGGCACCACCGGGTCTGGGTGGCATCCGACCTCAATGGGCTCTTCCTGCTCGAGGCCCTGCGCCGTGTCCCCGAGGGATTGGTGGCTTCCAGTCTTCCCGATGAGGCCCAGCGGCAGGCCATCGCTGCATACCTGTCCTTCATCCCCGAGTTCGACAGACCGCACCTGGAAAGCTCCGGATGGGGCATTCCTCCGGTGTCTCCTTCCGTAGACACCTGGGACGTCACCCTGGCCTGGGGGGGCCATCTGCCTTCCGACTGGGTCCCTCCCGCCGGAAGGCTGGTGGTGGTGGACCCCAACCATGGAGCCAGTTCCAGGGCCACCGACTGGCTGGCGGATGTCCTGCCTCCGGAAATGCTGCGCGCCTTCCAAGAGGCCGAGACCAGGTTCCTGGCCCAGGGGGACAAGTCGGAGGTCCGCAGGTCGTGGAACCTGGTCCCCCACAGCTGGACATTTGAGGCGCCCCGGCCCCTTCCTCAGACCGACTGGGTGGGCTGGTGGACGCCGAAGAACTCCGGGGGGCTGGCGGACTTCCTTGTAGCCCAGGACCCCGCCTGGGCCCAGGAATTTCCCCGGCTTCGGGCCGCCTGGCCCGGGCCCGAAGTGGTCTGGAAAAAGGTGTGGACCGTGTGGAGCCGCGCCCCGGAGGAAGGCTGATGGCGGGTCCGCGGGTTGCGTTTGAGACCCTAGGCTGCAAGCTGAACCAGTATGAAACCGAGGCTATCGCCGCGGGGTTCCTCGGTTTGGGCTGGTGCGTCGTCGATTCCCGGGAAGCCGCCGAAGCCTACGTAATCAACACCTGCACCGTCACCAACAAGGCGGATCGAAAGAGCCGCAATGTCTTCCACAGGTTCCTCGGTCTTCCCTTCCATCCCATCGTGGTGGTGACAGGATGCTTCGCCGAAAGCGCCAAAGACAGGCTGGAGGCGACCCCGGGAATCACCTTTGTGGTTCCGAACCGAGCCAAGAACCAAATTGGCGCCCTGGTCGATGCGTACCACAGGGGAGCGGTCTCTTCCCCCCGCCTCCCCCTCCCCAACCCCTTCGGGTTCCCCGTGCCCCGAAGGGTCTTTCATACCCGGGCAACCCTCAAAATTCAGGATGGCTGCGACAACTTCTGCAGCTTCTGCATCATTCCCTCGGTGCGCGGGCGAGCGATCAGCCGTCCATGGATCGAGGTCCTCGAGGAGGCCCGAAGCCTCATTTCCCAGGGGAGGAAGGAACTTGTTCTGTCGGGGGTGAACATGGGCCGCTGGACCGATGGCGAACGCAATTTCGCCTTCCTGGTCCGCAGCCTCCTCAATCTCGAGGGGGACTTTCGGGTGCGGATCACGTCCCTCGAACCCGATGCGCTGGGCGACGACTTTCTCGAGCTCTTCGACCACCCGAAGATGTGCCCCCACCTCCATCTTTGCCTGCAAAGCGGAAGCACGAGGATCCTTTTCGCCATGGGCCGGCAGTACACCCTCGACGACTACACGGCCCTGGTGTACCGGCTTCGGTCCCGGCGACCGTCGGTTAACCTCACCACCGACCTCATCGCTGGTTTTCCGGGGGAAACCCCCGAGGAATTTGAGAAGACCCTGGAAGCCCTCAGGTTCCTTCGCTGGGGAGACGTCCACGCGTTCCCGTTCAGTCCTCGAAAGGAAACCCGGGCCCAGAGGATGCCGGGACAGATCCCCGACACAACGAAGGCTGTTCGGACCGAGAGACTCCGGCAGGAGGCCCAGACGATGCGCCTTGAGGTGATGAATGGGCTCATAGGTGAATCTCGAAGGGTTCTGGTGGAAACTCCTGGGATTCGAACGAAAGCTACAACCCTCCGCGGCGTCACCGAAGACTACTTTCCCGTGCGGTTCCCCGGGGTGGCGGCGTGGAATGAGTTCGTCGACGTCAGACTTGTTCGCGTGGAGTCAGAGGGAGGTCAGCTGTTCTTTCAGGCTTCGGTCGTTCCGGTCTGATCCGTGCCGTTGTTGGCCATTTCGGCAAAGGTCTGGGAGAAGGTCTTCAGGAGCCGCAAGAAATCGGGAAACGGCAAAGGTTTGCTGAAGTAGAAACCCTGAAACACCGTACAGCCCTGCTGAAAGAGCCAATCGATCTGCCGGCGCGTTTCGGTACCTTCCACAATGATCCCCAGGTTTAGGTCCCTGGCGAGGGCCACAATGGCCCGGGTGAGGGCCTGGTCGCTGGGACTGTCGGGAATACCGTCGACAAAGGACTTGTCGATCTTGACCACATCGATGGGGAGATCCTTGAGGTAACTGAGGCTGGAATAGCCCGTGCCAAAATCGTCGACGAGAATCTTGAATCCCGCCTCGCGCAGCAGAGTTGCCTTGTGAATGGTGTCCTGGACGTTTTCCATCAATCCGCTTTCGGTGATCTCCAGTTTGAGGCTCCCCGGGTCGATGCCCCGCCGGCGGGAGATATCCTTCACCATGAAGGCGATGTCTTCGTAGTTGAACTGCGACGTCGAGAAATTGACGGAAACGGAAACGTGCTTGAAGCCTGCCTTCTGAAGGTCCAAGATGTACCCGATCGCCGAGTGCAGGATCCACTGACCCAGGGGAATGATGAGGCCCGTCTCCTCGGCCACGGGAATGAACTTCGACGGTGGGATGAAGCCGCGGGTCGGGTGTTTCCAGCGGATGAGGGCCTCGGCGCCAATAATCCGGCCCTGCACCTTCGAGGTTCCCCAGTGACGCACTTCCACCTGGGGATGAAGGAACAGCTCAAACTGGGGCTTTTCGTCGGGGTTGGCCTGGGATTCCAGGGCCAGCAGGATGCCGTTCTGAAGCTCCACATTTTCCACCATCCTGTCCTTGAGCTCGGGGGTGAACAGCTGGAAGGGAACCTTGTTCTTGACCGCTTCGGAGAGTGCAATGTCGGCGTGACGAAGGAGAGTGGACTTCTTTCGGCCGTGCTCGGGGTAGAAGGCAACCCCCAAATTGACCCCCAGGGAAATGGTCAATCCGGCCATGACGTGGCTTTTTTCCACTTTCTCAACGAGCTGCCGGGCCAGTTCCTTGATGTCGTTGTAGTTCTCGAAGGACTCGACAAGAATGAAGAACTCGTCCTCGTGGGTGTGGTACAAACGCCCGCTGTCGCCCAGAACCTTCTGAATTCGCAGGGACGTCTGATACAGAACCCATTCGGGAATTTTTGTCGAGAAGGTTCGTTTCAGCATTCCAAAGCTATCGTTGAGGGCCATGAAAATCCCGGCCTTCTGGTCCTTGGTCCGCTCGAGGATACTTTCCAGCTCGCGATGGAGGACAACAGAGTTCGGAAGGCCCGTGTCGGGATTGGTGGTCAGCTGGAGTCCAAGCCTGTCGGACCGCTTTCGCTCCGACGACAAGGTATCTTCCAAAGCCTCAATGACCTTTTTCCAATGGAGTTTTTCCGATTCAACCAACAGACCCAAGGCTTACCTCTTTTGTGGTCATCGACGGCAATCGGGGCAAACACCCCGATAATGCACTTGAGTCTCTCGAACCAAGAAATCTTTCAAGGACTCTGGAACCGCCAAGTCCTCCGAAGGGAGATCAAAGATCCTCTGGCAGACTTCGCAGTGGAAATGCGCGTGGTGCGGCTCAGCCAAGTCGTATCGGGCTTCGGCCCCGTCCACATGCACCGGTATCGCGATCTTCTTTTCCACAAAGAGATTGATCGTGTTGTACACCGTCGCCCTCGAGAGGCTCGGGATGCACGGGTGGAGGTCAGCAAAAATCTGAGACACCGACGGATGCTCTTTACTGCGGTGGAGGTACTCGAAAATCGAGACCCTTTGAAATGAAGCCTTGATTCCCTTCTGACGCAACAGGGCATCAGAGCGTGCGGCGAGCGTATCCACTTGTCCTTCCTCATTCTATTTAAGCGCCCGGCACCTCCTCCGTCAAGGCTTAGCAAATCCGGCTTTGAGGCTGAGTCCCGAGATAAGGTAGCGGATAGGTTGGTTTTCGCCCCCCCAGCCGGCGGGCTGAACCAAGAATACCAGGGCGACCCGTCCTTCGTAAGGTGAGGGAACAAAACCCACAAGGGTGGCCCATCGCCAGAGGCCTCCCCTGTCGCTCACCGTCTTGATACCCCGGCCCGTGGCGACGACGGAAAGCTCCAGCCGCTCGATCCACGTAGGGTCGTCGGAGTTCCTGGTAAGCCTGAGGGTCAGCCGATAGAAGTCTTCGTCGTAGATGAGCGGAAAGACCCCGAGCTGAAATTGGACGGGTTCGAGTTTGAACCGGGCGAATACCGCGTCCACCTCGGGCCCCCGGGCTGCCCACCAGCCGTCCTGGTCGTCCTTCCAGTCGGGCCACGTTTTCTCCCAAAGGACCACATCCTCCACAAGGTCGTAGACCCGGAGGCGAACTTGCTGTCCGCCTCCGGCCCACCTTCGCTCCAGGGTCGAAAAGGCACCGTCGGGACCCCAGCCGAGGGCGTAGAGTTCGTCGGTCACGGGGATAGGCGGCGCACCGGACGGCCGTCCCTTGCCTACGAGGTGGCCGATCTCCAAGGCCGGAGGAAGCGGAAAGGCTCCGAGCGACGCCGCGCAGAGTCCGAGGGCGAGGACCAGCCAGCCGCGGATCACCGCAAGCCGATTCCCGAGATCCAAGCCAGAATCGATACCAGGGTATACATCAGAAACGCCTGGGTCACGGCTCCCATGTTGGGCCCCTTGGTGGCATGGGAGAAGCCGCGGTGGAACATCCCCCTCCAGTACGGGATGCTGAGGGCCAACCCCCCGATGACGGCCACAAAGAAAGTCCGGGGAACCAGGTCAAGAAATGCCAGGACGGCGAGCAAAACGTAGGACAGGGTGGGAAGGATGACGACTAGAAGACTCGCAGCGGGTCCCCACAGGATGGCCAACGTCTTCCTCTGGGCCAGGGCGTCGCCCTCCCGATCACAGCAGTTGTTGACCGTCAGGATCGACGCGATGAAGAGAAAACTGGGAACACTGAGGAGCGGAACCTTCCACCAGTCGGCCGCCGCCCAGCGGTCGGGCCAGGCCGCCACGAAGAAGACGATGGTCCATAGCACCGTCCCCAGGAAGAATCCCGCAAAGAACTCACCCCACGGCGTCGAACTGATCGGCTTGGGCCCCCCAGAGTATAGGAAGGCCACCGCAAAGCTGGCAATTCCCATGACGAGAAGGGGCCAGCCCGTCCACAGCACGAGGAAGAGTCCCAGGACCGCCGCAAAAGCAAAGAGGGCAAGGCCGGTAACCAGGGCGTAGCCGGGGGCGACCCGGTTGTGGACCAGGACCTTGTCGGCCTCCCGGTTGGTGGCCGGAGCATCGACGCCGCGCTCAAAATCAAAGTACGTGTTAAAGGCCGTGGTCCCCATATCTACGGCCAGGACCGCTACGAAGAGCAGGCTGATCGTCAGCCACGGAACGGACCCCAGCACCCAGAGTGATGCCAGCAGCGCCAAGACGAAGGTGGAAACGCTGACGATCTTGGTCCGGATCTCGATGATTCTCAGGAAGGTTTTCCACGTCATGGTTCACCATACCTTACCGGGAATGTGAGTTCAACTCCCGGCAGGCTTCTAGAAGTCCTCGATGACGGGACGAAGTAGCGCCTTGGTCGACAGAAGGCCGCAGGCCGCGTAGATATCCTGGCCGCGGCTGCGGCGGATGGTGGCCGGAATTCCCCGTTCGGTGAGGGCGTCGCGCATACGCACCAGGGCCGCTTCGTCGGATCCCGCCAGCGGAGTGCCTGGGATGGGATGAAACCGGATGAGGTTGACCCGAATCTTCAGTCCGTGAAGGAGCCGGACCAGCTCCTTCACATGGCGAGGCGTGTCGTTGACTCCGGCAAAGGCGATGTACTCGATGCTGAGCCGTCGGCCATCGATCCTCTGGGTCCGTTTGAGAAAGGCAATGATGTCGGTGAGCGAGTGGACATTCTGAACGGGGAGGATTTGCCGTCTCTCGTCCTCAAAGGGATTGTGAAGCGAGAGGGCGAACCGAACCTTGGTCTGGGCAAATAGGGTTTCCAGGGCGGGCAGGAGTCCGACGCTGGAAACGGTCACGCGCTGGTTCCCGAACCCCAGCCCCCAATCGGAGGTCAGGACCTCGAGGCTCTTCAGGGTATTGTCGAGGTTGTCCAGAGGCTCCCCCATCCCCATGTAGACCACGTTGGTCAGGCTTTCCCCTTCTGGGAGGCTTCGGATTTGATTCAAGATTTCGTTGGAGCTCAGATGGGCCTGAAAACCCTGCTTCCCCGTCATGCAGAACAGGCACCCCATCTTGCAGCCGACCTGGGTCGACAGGCAGAGGGTTTGCCGGTCCTCGTCGGGGATAAAGGCCGCCTCGACGAAACGGCCGGCGGCTGGGAAGAGATATTTCTTTGTCCCGTCAATCGAAGCATCGACGCGGGACGGCGGCGACAAGCCCAGGGTGAACTCATCGCTTAGCCGCTGCCGGAGGGCTTGGGGCAGGTCGGTCATGGCCTCGAAGTTTGCCACCCTCCTTTGATAGAGGTGATGGGCCAGCTGAGAGCCTACGAAGGGCTTGTGCCCGAGCTCCCCCGCCAAGTCTCTGAGTTCGTGGAGGGTCATGCCAAACAGCGGCCGGGGATCCATCAGAAATACACCTCCGAAAGGATGTTTCGGTAGGGTACGCCTCGCCGAATGAGGATGTCGCGGGCCTCGACGATCATGGTGGCGCTGCCGCAGAGGTAGTACGGTCTATCCGCGGGCCAGGAGTTGGTTTCCAGATACGTCGTGAGGCGTCCGCTTGTCAGGCCGGGGCCCGTGTCCGCGCTGGCGCAGCGAACGTAGCGAGGCCCCAGGGTCCGCTCCAGGGCCTCCTGTCCGAAAAACTGACTCCTGGTTCGAGCCCCCTGGACCAGGGTCTTGTCGGCGGCCATTCCCGATGCGACCATCGAGAGAAAGGGAGCCACCCCTGTTCCATTGGCGATCCAGACCGCGGGGCCCGGGGTCCCCACAAAGGACCCGAACGGTACGCTGCAGTAGATTCGGTGCCCCGGCCGGACGGCTTGCAGCTGGGGGGTCAGCCAGCCGTCGCGGGCCAGGTTGAACAGGACCCCTGCCTCGGGGTCGTCCTTT
>JAHFSN010000307.1 GCA_023265735.1 Spirochaetaceae bacterium
CACACCTTCCGGGACTCCGATCCCACCTTCCTGCTGTATGGAGAGGGATGGACCGGTGGACTGTCGACCCTGTCCGACGATCGAAAGGCGATCAAGCAAAACGCGCGCCGGGTTCCCGGGGTGGCCTTCTTCAGCGACGAAAACCGCGACGCCCTCAAGGGTCACGTCTTTGAGGTGGAGAAGAAGGGGTTTGTGAACGGCGCCCTGGGCCTGGAATGGGCCTTCAAATTCGCCGTCACGGGGTGTACGGGCCACCCGTCCCTTGGGAGGGGCACCTGGGCGGCCGGTCCGGACCAGGTGGTTAACTATGTCGCGGCCCACGACAACCACACCCTCTTCGACAAGTTGGCCCATACCAACCCGGGACAAAGCGAAGCCGAGCGGACCGCCATGGTCCGGCTGGCCCACGGGACCGTGTTCTTGTCCCAGGGCATCCCCTTCTTTCCGGCGGGAGAGGAGTTCCTTCGGACCAAACAGGGCGTCGAAAACAGCTACAATTCCCCCGATGCCATCAATGGCCTCGACTGGACGGCCCTTTCCCGGCACCGGGACACCGTGGACTACTTTCGGGGCCTCATCGCCCTTCGGAAAACCTACCCCGAGCTGCGGCTCCGCGACGCCGACGCCGTGTGCCAGAGTCTGACGTTTCCGGAGCTTCTCGAAGGCCAGATGGTGGCCTGGAGGGTAGGTCGGCTCTACCTTGTCGTCAACGCCCATCCTCGGTCCCGGGACGTGCATCTTCCAGCCGGGAACTGGACCATCCTGGCCGACGCCACGGGGGCCGGCACCGCCCCCCGAGGCGTGCCCAAGAACCACATGGTGATGCTGCCGGGCCGGAGCCTGATGGTCCTGACGGCGAATCCCCCGCAACCTTGACATTGGGTTTTTTTCCGGTATCCTGCAAGGGATTACGCTACTGGAGGTAGTATGGCGATCTTGATTGGACTCATTTTCCTGGCCCTCTCCGTTTGGGCCGTACTTCCGTTTCCCTTCCCCCTGGGATTGAACTGGGGCAGCGAGGTGCTGACAGTTCTTCGAGGGGGGCTTCCGCTCCTCGGTCTCTTCGTGGGACTGATCGCCGTGTTCATCGGAATCGCCGACCTCAAGGACAAGGCGGAAGCAAAAAAGGAAGAGGAAGCCGAGAAGGCCAAGGCCAATTCCGGAGAGTCCAAGTAGTCCTGGGTTCCCCTTGACGGTGTCCGGAGTTCCATGACATATTGTCTCACCCGTTGCGAACCTCCGCACACCGTTTGAGAGAAGTGAGATAGAGCAGACATGAAGACGATTTTTGTAAAGCCAGCCGATGTGGACCGCAAGTGGTACATCATCGACGCCAAGGACCAGATCCTGGGCCGAGTGGCCACCAAGGTGGCCACCGTCCTCCGGGGCAAGAACAAGCCCCTTTATACGCCTCACCAGGAAGTTGGTGACTACGTCATCGTGATCAACGCTTCGCAGCTGAAGGTTTCGGGCGGGAAAGAATACAAGAAGATTTACTACCGGCACACGGGCTGGATTGGTGGAATCAAGGGTGAGAGCTACCAGTCGCTCCTGAAGCGGCGCCCGGCTCGGCCCCTGGAATTGGCCATCAAGGGAATGCTTCCCCACAGCCGCATGGGCTACCAGTTGTTCACCAACGTCAAGATCTACGGTGGAGATCGCCACCCCCACGCCGCTCAGAAGCCCGAGGCTCTGAGCCTCTAGTCCAGGAGAAAGCACAATGGCCGAAAAAATCATCCACGGAACCGGTCGTCGCAAGACGGCGGTTGCCCGAGTTTATGTGAAGAAGGGCAAGGGCAAGATCGTCATCAATGATCGTTCCTTGGAAAACTACTTTCCCTACGCGATCCAGCAGGTCACGGTGAAGTCACCCTTGGTCGTCCTCGATGCGGAAGGAAAGTTCGACATCAACGTGACCATCGTCGGGGGCGGGTACAACGCCCAGGCCGAGGCGATCCGCCACGGAATCTCCCGGGCCTTTGACGTTCTCGACGCCACGAACCGACCGCCCCTCAAGGCCAACGGCTTCCTTACCCGGGATTCCCGGATGGTGGAGCGCAAGAAGTACGGCCAGAAGAAAGCGCGCAAGCGGTTCCAGTTCTCCAAGCGCTAATTTCTCCAAGTCAGGTCCCTTCTCTGTCTTTTGGTGGAGAAAGGATTTGCGTCAAGACAAGACCGCCTTCCACGGCGGTCTTTTTCATTGGTTACGGCGTTGACAGCGCGTATCTCAGCCGCTATCCTTTTTGTTACGGAGTACCGGAGTCGATGTCACCAACCCAGAAACAACGTGTTTTTTCTGCCCTCGAAGTGGCCAAAATCTGCGGTGTGGTGAACCAGACCGTGATCAACTGGATTCGGGCAGGACACCTCAAGGCGTCGATTACTCCCGGCGGGCAGTTTCGGATCTATCCCGAGGACCTGAAGACCTTCCTGGATTCGAAGGGCATGCGTGTCCCCGAGGAACTCCAGGGACTGGTATCCGGCACCCTGGAGACCATCCTCGTGGTCGAGGACGATCAGGTCTACAACGACCTTCTGAGGGCGCAGCTCCAAAGGATTTTCCCTAAGGCGACGATCTGGGCCGCCTTTGACGGCTTCGAGGCGGGGTCCCTTCTCGGGGTTCACAAGCCGCGTGTCGTGGTCCTCGACATCAATCTTCCGGGGGTCAACGGACAGGAACTGTGCCGCCGGATCAAGCTGGAACCAGGGTTCGACAGACCTCTGGTGATTGCCGTGACCGCCTCCGATGATCCCAACTTGGGACCACAGATCCTGGAGTTGGGCGCCGACGCTTTCTTTCGGAAGCCCTTCGACCATGAAGAGCTGGTCAAAGTGATTCGAACCGTCCTGAAATGGTAGGAGGGCTCCGTGGGAACTGACAGTTTTCTTCTCGTCGTCGAGGATGAGGACAGCATTCGCATTCCTCTGAAGGACTACCTGACCAGGGTGGGCTTCTCGGTCCTCGTGGCTTCCGATGGAGTGGGCGCCATCAAGCACCTGCTCGACCACCCCGTGGCCGCCATGATCACCGACTATCGGATGGATATTCTCGGCGGGGATTACTGGGTGAGGTTCCTGGAGCGCTTCTGCCCGGGACTGCCGGTGCTGGTGACCAGCGGATTCCTGAAGTCCGACCTCAAGCACCCGTTTGAGGTGATGACCAAGCCGTACACCTTCCACGAACTCGAAGAGAAGCTGCGCCAGATGCTGGGTGAGGGCCCGAGCTAGTCGTTCGGAAGGTCGAGGATCTCCCCCGGGATGGGGGTGATGAGTTTCACCAGTTCGTCAAACATGAAATCGACATCGAGGACGCCGAACATCTTGCCCGTTCCATCGTAAAGAGGGTGGGCCGAGGTGAGGATGAGGCGCCCGGTGTACTTCGAGAAGAAGAGGTCGGAGTCGTAGGCCTCATGGGTTTCCAGCACCCGCACAAACCATTCGTGTTTGCGGAAGTCCTTGGTCAGCAGGTTGCGGAACTGGGCCTTCTCGCCCCTCTGGGTGTACACCTGACTGACCCGGCGGCCCTCGAGGTTGGTCACCGCCAAAAGCTGCATCGAGCCCTCCCGGGCCACGGTTTCCCGAAGTCTCTCCTCGATCCTTTCCCAATCCATGCTACGGATGTCCTCGTCGGCCGAGAGGCTTTCGGCCAGACGATGGGCGATCTGGGTAGCCGCCGCTTTGACCTTCTCGAACTCGCTCACGAACAGGCTGGGTAGGAAACGCTTGGTCTGGGCCAGCATCTCCTCGGGGCTGATTGAGGTCGTGCGGCCGTTGGCGTACTCGTCCATGACCCAGGTGTGGATGTGCTTGATGCCGCCCAATCGCTTGCTCACG
>JAHFSN010000308.1 GCA_023265735.1 Spirochaetaceae bacterium
CGTGGGGGCCTCGGTGCTGTTCGTCCTTTGGCGGTTTCCCCTCGAAGGGTTCCTGTCGCACACGACCATCGCCCAGTGGAACGCGGCCATGACTCCCCTGACTCCCTTCGTGATCTACGCCACCGGGGCCCTTTCGGCCCTCTTTCAGGTCGTCCAGTCGCGGAGGGTGGGCAAGCTCATCGCCTTTGACCAGGAGATCATCCAGACGACCAACCAGATGCTGGAGGAGACGGTGGTCGAGCGGACCCGGGCCCTCACCACCATCCTCGACAGTTCCGGTCAGGGTCTGTTCACCTTCGGCCCCGACTTCCGGGTCGAACCCGACCATTCCCGTGGCTGTGAGATTCTCTTCGGCCGGGACATCACGGGCCTCGAGGCCGACCACCTCCTGTTCCCCAACGCCAAGGACATCGCCCTGGAATTCCGGCAGGGGCTGGAGCTGTACTTCGCCGGCAAGTCTAAGGCGGGGGTCATCTTCGACCTGCTGGAGAAGGAAGCCATCCTCCACGGCCGCTTCGTGACCATCGGCTACCGCGAGGCCGGCCCCTCCAAGATCCTCTGCGTTCTGACCGACGTGACGGCCGACAAGCAGCTCTCGGACCGCAACCGCACCGACGAAGCCAACCGCACGCTCGTCCTCCGGGCCCTGGGGAACAAGCACTTTTTTGCGGGACTGCTGTCCGACGCCGAGGAACTCTTTGCCACCCTGCGAACCTACGAGACCCGCCCCGCCACCGAGGACGAGGCGCGGCTGCTGCTGACGGCCATCCACACGTTCAAGGGCAACTGCGGGTTCTTCGGGTTCACCGTGACCCAGGAAGTGGCCCACGACTTCGAGTACGCCATCGGGGACGCCCAGGTCTTGGGAGAAGAACTCGACTACCACGACCTCAGCCTCGACCTTAAGAAGGCCTACTACCAGGAACTGAACGTCATCATCGAGTCCCTGGGCCGCGGCTGGGTGGAGGAGGCGGGGGGAATCGTCATTCCCCGGCAGATCTACGACAAGGTGGCCCGGTACGTGGGAAGGAAGCTGGCCGGCGAGACCCAGCTGGTCGATGTCCTCGAGCACTTTCGCAAGCTTCCTCTGAAGGACCTGTTTTCCCGGTTCCCCTTCGTGGCCCAGGCGACGGCGGAAAAGCTGGGGAAGAGGATTGCTCCCATGGTGGTTACCGGCGGCGAACTGCGGGTGGTCCCCGAGCGCCTCGACGGTCTGGTGTCGGCCTGTATCCACATCGTGAACAACATGGTCGACCACGGCATCGAACTGCCCTACGTGAGGGAAGCCCAGGGGAAGCCGTCCGAGGGCCACCTGTCGCTGAAGATCCTTCGGGAAGCCTCGTCGGTGGTGTTTCAGTTTTCCGACGACGGCCAGGGCGTGTCCTTTGCCGACGTGGAGGGCCGCGCCCGGTCGATGGGACTCGTGGCCGCCGACGCCACACCGTCGCCCCGGGAACTCCTCCAGTTCATTTTCCAGCAGGGGTTCTCCACCCGCGAAGAGGCGAGTGAGATCTCGGGCCGGGGCATCGGTCTGGCCGCCGTGAGGATCGAGGCCGAACGGCTGGGAGGCCGGGTCGAGGTGCAAACAAAACCAGGCTCTGGGACGATTTTTGAGATTATGATTCCCATAGGCGTCTTCGCCAACCGCACCATCCGGAACCCCTATTCCGGCCCAGAGAGGAGAAAAGCATGAAAGTCGAGTTCGCCAATCCGTTCGTCCAGGCGGCCGTCCAGACCTTTCAAAAGGAAATCGGCGTCAGGCTTTCCCGCAAGGACCTGAAGCTCAAGGATTCCCCGGTGCCGTCCCAGGCCATCTCCATCATCATTGGCGTCACCGGCGCGGTGCGAGGCCAGGTCGTGCTGTCCCTCGATGAGAATGTGGCCATGGCGGTGACCAAGGCCATGCTCCCTGGAAAGCTGCCCGTGGAACTGAAGAAGCTGGTCAACAGCGCGGTCAGCGAGCTGGCCAACATCATCACGGGGCAGGCCAGCATCCTGCTGGCCGGGGACCAGGGGAAGATCGACATCACTCCCCCGGCCATCATCATGGGGCCCGGTCTGCGGATGGACTTTCTCGACATGCAGACCATTTGCCTCACGTTCCTTTCCGAAATCGGATCCTTGGAACTCAACATTGCCTTAACGGAGGGACAACTATGAAGCGCGGACTGATCGTCGATGACGCGACGGTGATGAGGATGCGTCTGCGGGACATTCTCCAGACACGCTACGAGGTGGTCGGGGAGGCCGAGAACGGCCAGAAGGCCGTCGAGCTCTACGGAAACCTCAAGCCCGACTTCGTCACCATGGACATCACCATGGCCGAGATGAACGGCATGGACGCCCTGAAGTCCCTCATTGCCAAGTTTCCCGATGCCAAGATCGTCATGGTGAGCGCCATGGGTCAGAAGGCCATGGTCTTCGAGGCCCTCGGCCAAGGCGCACGGGACTTCATCATCAAACCCTTTGAGCCCGACCGGGTCCTCATGGCCATCGACCGGCTCTTCGAGTAGGACGAGACCCCCATGACCCCTGCCGTTTTCATCCTGATTGTCGTCTTGGCCGTGGTGGCCAGCACCATCACCCTGATCGTCCGCGGAGCCCTGTCGGGCAAGAAGGCCGACGCCGAGTCCATCCGCCTGCGGGAGCAACGCCACGCCGCTGGTCCCGTGGCCGGACTGGTTATTCGTCCCCTGGGGCCGTCGGATCGCCCCGGCTGGGAACCCCTGTGGAACGCCTACTGTGACTTCTATGGCGAGTCGCTGCCCGCTTCGACCACCGACACCACCTGGCAGCGTCTCATCGATCCCCAGGTGCCGATGCGGGGCTACCTCGCCTGTGATGCCGACGGCACCGTGCTGGGGTTCGCCCATACCGTCCTGCATCCCCACACGTGGAGCCCCAAGACCCTCTGCTACCTCGAAGACCTCTACGTCACTCCCTCGGCCCGGGGCCGCAACGTGGGGTACTCGCTCATCGACTTCCTGTGGCGGCTGGCCGAGACGGAAGGTTGGGGCAGGCTGTACTGGCACACCGAAACCACCAACGCCGCGGCGCGAAGACTTTATGATCGTTTCCGGCCCGCGGATGGGTACGTCCGGTACACCATCACCCTCTAGCGGGCTCGGACCTCGACCTTTTGGCGTCGCCTCAGGGTCGCGTCTGTCCTCGACGTACTTCCAGTACGCCTGCGGGAGACGCTCGCCTTCGGCATAGCCAAAAGGCCGATCTCCTTCGCCGCAGAACCTTCAGGTGGACGGTTTTGTAAGCCATGAGTCGGAGCCGACCCGAAGGGACAGAGCTCTAGACGATCGACCGAACTACGCCTCCATCGACGCGCAGGGCGGCGCCGTTGGTCGCCGAGGAACCGGCGCCGCAGACGTAGACCACAAGGTTGGCCACCTCTTCGGGCTCGGCGAAGCGCTTGAGGAGAGAACTGGGCCGGGCCGCCCGGAAGAACTCGTCCTGGGCCACCTCGAAGGGTTTATCGCCGGACATTTGGTGGACGAACTCTTCCACACCTTGGGACCGGGTCGGGCCCGGGAGGACGGCGTTGCAGGTGACCCCGGTTCCGGCGAGGGTTTCGGCGATGCCCCGGGACACGGCGAGCTGGGCGGTCTTGGTCATGCCGTAGTGGATCATTTCGCTGGGGATCTGGATGGCGCTCTCGCTGCTGATGAACACGAGCCGGCCCCAGTTTTGGGCCTTCATTCCTGGCAGATAGGCCCGGGAAAGCCTCACCCCGGACAGGACGTTGACCTCGAAGAAGCGCCGCCAGGTTTCGTCGGTGATCTCGAGGAAATCCTGGGGCTCGAAGATTCCCAGGTTGTT
>JAHFSN010000309.1 GCA_023265735.1 Spirochaetaceae bacterium
TTCATCTTCCGGCGGCGCGGGAGGTTCGGGCTCTGGCTCGGGGGTTGGCTGAGGAGGGGGGGGAGGCGGAGGTTCGGGGGCCGCGGGGGGCGGCGGTTCGGGCGGCGGGGGCGGAGGGGGCGGCGGCGCTGGGGGGGGCGGTTGGGGGGGATAGTACGGGGGCGGCTGGTAGGGAGGAGGTGGATAGGGCTGCGGGGGAAACGGTTGAGGCGGGTACGGAGGAACTGGGGGCGGAGGCGGCATCTCGGGCTTCGGGGGCGGTGCGGGAGGCTCTTCCGACGACTCTTCCTCCTTCTCTTCTTCGGCCAAGACTTCGTCTTCCCAGTGCTCGTCGGGACCGAGGATCTCCTCCTCCTCCTGCATCTTGATGGTTTCTTCTTCCTCGTCGAGTTGGATCGTGGGGTTCAGATCTCCCAACTCGAGGAGGGAGGGAGGGACCTCGTCCCCCTTCATCTGCATCCAGCTTGGCTCTTCCACGAGGGCCTGCTCTTCGGCGGTCTCCGCTTCCACCGGCGCCTCGACTTCGGGCGAAACCAGGGTTCGCAGGTTTCTCTGCCAAATGTCCTGGAGGTCGCTGGCCATGTTGTCCGCCGACTTCTCGTACATCTCGAGGGTTTCCATCATCAACTCGAGCTCGTCGCCCGCCGATTCCTTACCCTGGACGCGCAGGATGGCGTCTGCCAGTTCCAGGGCGGCCTTCTGGTCGCCGCCTTCCTGGTGCAGACGGGCGAGGGCCCCCAGGACGGCGGTGTTTTGGGGGTCTTCGTGACGAAGTTTCTCGAGGATGTCCCGGGCATCATCGGCGCGGTTCTGCTTCTGGTACAGGTTGGCCAGGAGGAGAAGGGCGCTGGGGTCGTCGGGGTGGGCGGCCAGGAAGAGCTGAACCTCCTCGACAGCGGTGCCCGTTTCCCCGTCGTTCATGGCGTAGAGGGCCATGTCCATGTGGAGGTCGACGCTGGTGGGATCGATCTTGGAGATGCGGTCGGCCACCTTGTGGGCCAGGTAGGGCCGTTTGGTCTTCAGGTAGAGGTTTCCCAGGGTTCGGAGGGCGTCGATGTTGTCGGGCTGTTTGTTGAGGACGGCTAGCAGATCCTCCTCGGCCTTCTCGGGGTAATTCTGGAGCAACCTCAGCTTGGCCAATTGGAGGCGGACCGTGGCGTTGTCGGGTTCGAGGAGGCTGTAGCGGCCCAGAACATCGAGGGACTTTTCGGCCTTCCCCTGCTTGTCGTAGAGGGCGTCGAGGTTCAGGACTGCCTTTCCGTAACGAGGGTTGACCTTGAGGGCCTCGGAGAAGTACTCCTCGGCCTTCTCGGTCTTTCCCATTTCCTGGTAGAGGACGCCGATATTGTTGAGGGCCTCGGGGTTCTCGGGGTCCTCCCGGACCATCTCCTCAAAGAGGTCCAAGGCTTCGTCGGTCTGTCCCATCTTCTGCAGGGTGACGCCGAGGTTGTTGAGTCCAGCCTTCCATCCGGGTCGTCCCCGAAGGGCGGCTTCGAAGTTCTGCCGGGCCAGGCGGAACTCGCCCTGCCGCTGATAGATCAGCCCCAGGTTGTACCGGAGGGTGGGATTGTTGGGATCGGTTTCTAGGCCCCTCTGGTAACGGTCTTGGGCCTGGTTCAGGTCGCCCTTCAGTTCGTAGATGGTCCCCAGGTTGTTGTACACGTAGGCGTTCCGGGGGTTGGTCACGAGGCTGGCCTCGTAGGCCTCGATGGCCTCATCTCCCCTTCCCATTTGCTTGAAGACGTTGCCGAGGTTATAGAGCACTCCCGCATTCTTGGGGTCGAGGGCCCTGGCCTTTTTCAGGGCTTCGAGGGCTTCGGGGAGCTGGTTGAGGGACCGGTACATGACGCCGATGTTGTTCCAGGCTTCAGGGTTGTCGGGCGACTTCTCCAGGGCCTTGTAGAACTGGTTGATGGCCTGGCTGTGGCGCCCCTGCCGACCGTACAGGCTGCCGAGGATCATGTGGGCTTCCTGGTCGTTCTCGTCGAGGGCGAGCATCTGTGACGTGAGGGACTCGGCGAGGTCGTCGTCTTGGGAACGGTAGGCGGCAAGGGTTCTCTGGAGCAGGTCCGATCGACGGTCTTCGCTCATGGAAGCTTCCTTTGCGGGCGGCCCGGGAGTTCACGGCTCACTTCGCTGACCGCCGTGGACCGGTAGGCCACCACACTGACGTAGTAGATCTGATCGTTCAGGAGACCGGTCAGAGCCACTTGGGTGACCTTTCCGACGTCGAGGGGGCTGGTTCCCTGGGACGAGACGGTGCCCTGGGTTCGACCGGGCCGCGGACCGAAAAAGACCAGGTACCCCTGGACGTCGCCCTGGAGCACGGGTTTCCACCGCACCGTCAGCTGCCCGTCGCCGGGCAGGACTTCGAGTCCCGTGGGGGCCGGCGGTGGTGGATCCGGCTGGGTCATGACTTGAATGGAGTTGACCCGGGGAGTCTCGGTTCCGGTGCCCGAGGGGAGCAGGTCGACCCGAAGCTGGAGGTAGCGCCCCGAGGCCAGGCGAGAAAGGTCCTGCCCCGGCTGGAACCGGATCCAGCTGTCCTCTTCGGCCTCGGGGGTGGTCAGGGAACGGGTGGTCTCCCCGCTGAAGGTCCACTGGTATCGGACCGTTTCGGCCATCCGGAAGGACCAGATGAGGCCCGTGTTTCCTTCCGTGGTGGCCCGGACCTTCACCGTGGCCACCGTGGAATTGGGGAACTTCAGGTCGAAGATCCGGCTGATGGCCGTGCCCTTGGTGGCGAAATCGGCGAGGTAGCGGTCGTGCTGGGGCTCTTCCACCCAGGCCCGGGTCCACCGGAGCTCGTCGAGGGCCCCGTTGTAGTGCCCCCCTACAACCAGCTCTCCCTTGGTTCGGGGGCCCACGACGGCGGTGTAGGGGTGCCCGTCTTGGGTGCCCGACGGTGTGGCGTGGGTCAGCCCTTCGGTCTTTCCGTCGACCAAATACTCGAGGAGGCCAGATGAGGCCCGGTAGCGGAGCAGGTGGTGATGCCACTGCTTCGGAATCACGATGGAGTCACCCTTCACCACGACGGTGGCCGCCGGTGAACCGGGAGAGCTGGCGAAGACGTTCTGGAAGGTCCAGACGAGCCGGGAACGCTCGATGGACGCCCGGATGCCCTGAGACTCAAAGGTTCCGGTGGAGGTCCGTCCTCCCTGCCACTCCAGGAGGGTCTCGCCGTCTTCGGCGCGGGACGGGTAGAGCCAGAACTCGATGGTGAAATCTCCCCAGCCCCGGCCCGGGTTCAGCAGGGCCTCGGACGTGGCCTGGAGGACGAGGGGGTTGTCTCCCTGAAAGACCGCGCTTCCCCCTCCCAGGGCCGCGAAACCGCGCTGGATGGGGTTCGGGTTGGGAGCCACCCGGTAACGCGCGGCTTCATCCCGCAGACGATCGTCAAAATGGAGGAGGAGGTCCGTGGTATCGTCGGCCTGGTACTCCGAGGCCGCGAGGGTGAGGTCGACGGTTCCGTCTTTGGTCTTCTGAAAGCCCGTTCCCGCCAGCAAAGGAAAATCCTTCCATCCCGCCTCCCGGCCCATACGGAGCACCAAGGCCGAATCGGAGGATTGCGCCGCCAGGGAGCCCAGGACTCCCAGGGCGAAGAAGAAGGTGAAGACGGACTTTTTCATCATCGTAGACTATCGGCAAACACGGGGCCCTTCTGAACTGCACCCAGCCCCAGGCCCCGGGCGGGCTTCCAAATTCAGAGTTTTGGTGGCATCTTAGGGCCATCCCTCGTGGGGGAGGCGAACGAAGGCCCCGTGGCAGACCGCACCGAATTCCTCAAAGAGTATGTGAAATCCTTTCCCCAAGACCCGGGGTGCTA
>JAHFSN010000310.1:0-2904 GCA_023265735.1 Spirochaetaceae bacterium
AATACGGGATCTCGGCCATACCCACCACCTACCTCATCGACCCCCAGGGCAAGGTGGTAGCCGGGGTGAGGGGAGCCTTCAACTGGTCGAGTCCGCAGTTCACGGCGGGGCTGAAGGCGCTGCTGGGAAACTAGCAGAAAGACGTGGAGAGGAAGACGACTTCGAAAACCGAGGAAATTCTCGCACCCTACGCGAAATACATCCGCAACGTCGTCGGCAAATACCTCAAGAACCCCTGTGACGCCGAAGACGCCGCCCAGGAGACGTTGCTGAAGGTGTTCATGAACCTCGGGTCATTCCGGGGCGAGAGCCGGCTTTCCACGTGGGTCTTTTCAGTGGCCCGCAACACCGCGCTCAACCATCTGCGCTCCCAAGGCCAGGAGCCGGGCCTCTTCCCGGACGACCTGACGGATCCGTCGATCACCTTAGCAGCTGACACAGGCGACCTGGAGCTGGGATACATGGAAGCTCTCCGAACGGTGCTCAGCGACGCCGAACGCCGGGCGTTCTTCCTCGGTGCCATCGTGGGTTTGGACAGCCGCAAGGGGGGCGAAGTCCTGGCGTTGACCCCCGAAGGGTTCCGTCAGCGGGTCTGCCGGGCCAGGCACAAGCTCAACGCCTTTCACCTCGAACACTGTGATCCGACGTCGGAGGCGGGCCCGACCTGCGATTTCCACGTCCAGACCAGCAAGAACGCGTTCCTGCTGGAACAGGTGAAGTCCGTGCTCGCGATGGAGGAGAAGCTCAGAACCCTCTCCGCCGAAGAGATTCGAAAAATGCTCCCGCTGTGATTTTTGTGTCACAGTTCGGCACCTCGCTGTGTCCCATCCTGTGAATCAGGAGGACTCATGCGAATCAAGATTTTGGGAATCGTCATGGCGCTGGCGGCGGTGGCCATCCAAGCCCAGAAGGACGGAGACCCCATGAACTTTGTCGGAAAAACGGTCGCGGTATTCCCTCTTTACGAGGTCGCCAAGCAGCTGAAAGGCGCCCCAGAAGGGACCTCGGTGACCTTCACGGCGGATTCCGCCCAGTATCTGGAAACCGACATCCGCTCGTGGTGCGAACTGACGGGCAACGTCTTGGTGTCTGCGGTGCCGGGACAGGGAGGCACGGTGTTCACGGTGGCCAAAGGAAAACCCTCGCCCGTAAAAAAGTTCTCCCTGGTCCTCTCCAGCGACGGCCTTTTGGAAGCGGTGTCCCCGCTGGGCTTTGCCTTGGCAGCCGCGGAAAGCGGCATGGAGGTCAGCCTGTATCTACAGGGCCCCGGGGTCCACCTGTTGAAAAGAGGGTACGAAGCCAAGATCTCAGACCCGCTGAGTTCTTTGTTTTCTGGTTTTGCCCGAAACGGATTGAACAAGATCGGCCACCTTCCTCCCCAGGACAAATTGAAACAGATGCAGGAGTTGGGGGCAAAGATCTACGCTTGCGGCCCGTCCCTGGACAATTTCGGCGTGAAAGAATCCGAGTTCTTCCTCGAAGGGATCACCGTTTGCGAGTACTTCACCTTCCTGTTGAGGATGAGGGAGGCCGACGTCCAGATCTATCAGTAACGAAGGGGGTTCTTCAGCACGACTCTCTCTGTGACTTCTTCCGGGGAGCCCCTGGAAAGCCGTCCCAGGGGTCCCTGTAGACCGAGACCGCGGCTTGAGCGAGCCCAACCGAAGGGATTGAACCGACACCAGTTCCGTCCTATCCTTTCTCCTGTCACGCAAGATACGGAAACCATCGGTGATGGCCGAGGCAACCTCCCTTCGCCCGACCTGGAGGTTTCCAGTTTGACGAACCCGTCCGAATATCCCTCGATCTATCGATAGCCAAACAAAGAGGATGTTTCCCATGAAATACGTCGTTATCGGAGAAGCCTCCGGGGTCAGCCTGGACACCATCAGGTCTGTCTATCCCCGGCACAAGATCGTGGTCGACGAGTTCAAGGCCAAGGGACTCATCCTCGGCATTGGCCCGTTCAGTGACCTGGGAAACATGGGCATCTTCAAGACCAAAGAGGCCGCCGAGGAGTTTGTCCGGCGGGACCCGTTTGTTCTCGAAGGGCTGGTCAAGTCGTACACCATCCGGGAGTGGAACGACACCATGCTCCCCGACTGAGGAATGATGTCCGTCACCGACGATTGGACCGTCCACAGGCCTTTCCTCGTGGGTTTCGTCCGCAAATTGACGGGCAACCACGCTGCCTGCGAAGACATCGTCCAGACCACCTTCGAAGCCGCCGTCCGGAACGCCGAGGGGTTTGAGGGCCGCAGCGACCTGCGCACCTGGCTGGCCGCCATCGCCAAGAACGAGGCCTTCCGGGTCTTGGGTCAACGCAAGCAAGACTTGAAGCGCCTCCGCCGGCTCCGGCAGGAGGAGAATCGCCGGGCGGCGAGTCCTGGTTCTGACGATCCCGACGTCCTCGAGGACGTGAAGAACGGGTGCCTGTTTGCCCTCCTCCACGGTCTGCCCTGGGCCCAGCGTTGCGCCTTCGTCCTGAGGTGCCTCTACGACCTTCCTCTGGCCGACGTGGCCCGGGTCGTCGGCCGAAACGAGAACGCCACCCGCATCCTGGTGTCCCGGGCCCGGTCAACCGTCCGGTCATTCCTTTGCGACCATTGCGAGCACGTGGCCAACCGACCGTCGTGCCGATGCGCCAACCTGACGGGTTTTGCCATCCAAGCGAGCCTCGTGCGTCAGATCCGGCATGACCCCCGCATCGGGCCCGCCAAGGCGGTGTTCCGGCAATTCCGCGACGACCTGGAACTCCTCAAGTCGCTACCCACGGAATCTGTGAAAGGAATCGCGCCTCCCCTGATCTAAGAGGGTCAGGAGGACAACAATGCAATTCTTGGTCAAAGTGAAGGTCGACGTCACAAGGCTCGGGGAGTTTGGGGCCCGGCTCCAGCGGAACGA
>JAHFSN010000310.1:2914-3816 GCA_023265735.1 Spirochaetaceae bacterium
CGCAGTGAGACCTACTGTCTCGAAGCGGACCCCGCGGTGGGTTACAGCGTTTGGGAAGCCTCGTCGGAGGCCGAATTCGAGAAGGTCTTTTCGGCGTGGAGGCCCTACTACGCCGAGGTCGATGTGCGCCCCGCCATTGGTCCCGTGGAAGCCTTGCGGCGGCTAACCGCCCAGGGTTGAACCGGGCGGGGAACCCCCGGCGCCGAGGGTTCCCCGTGCTAAACTTTTGTCATGCCCAACCACGATCTTCTGGTTCCCTTTGTCAGCTATGCGCTCCTGATGATCTTCACTCCCGGCCCGAACAATCTTCTGGCGTCCGTCCTCGGACTCAAGCAGGGCTACCGGCGCACCCTGCCGTGTTTGGCGGGCATGGCCCTGGGCTTCTTGGTGATCATGTTGTGCGGCGGCTTGCTCACGGACTTCTTCACCAGGAACTACAACGCCATCGCCCCGTACCTGAAGTGGACAGGCGTGGCCTACATGGTCTGGCTGGCCGTCTCCCTCTTCCTCCCCTCGCGCAAGAAAGACGGGTCGTCCAGCACCGTGGGGTTCTTGGGAGGCTTTGCCCTCCAGTTCCTCAACCCCAAGGGGATTCTGTTCGGGATCACGATCTACACGTCGTTCGCGTCCATCCTCGTCGGCGACCTGACGCGCACCCTCGGGTCCGCCCTGCTCCTGTCCCTGGTGGGGTTTACGGCGCTGTCGACCTGGGCCCTGGCGGGGAGCGCTCTGTCCCGCTGGTTCGCCAATCCCCGGTTCAAGCTGGGCTTCAATGTGGTCATGGTGGCTTTGCTGGGGTATTCGGTGTGGTCCATCGTGGCCCACTAGAATCCTCGCTCAGAAAGAGCTGACGTTGGGGCTTGGCCCTCGAACCTCCCCGGGTCTAGACGGTCGGGTTCGGG
>JAHFSN010000311.1 GCA_023265735.1 Spirochaetaceae bacterium
CTGGCGAAGGCGTTGCCCACGTCGTCCTCGATGAACTCGGTGGACTTGGGATTCGTCACGCCGTCCTTGATGGACTGGACCATGAAGGCCAGGGCCTTCTCGTTGCCCTCGGAGGTCAGAGTGGGCTTGCCGTCGGCGTCGAACATGGCGCCGCCAAAGGCCGCCGACAGGGTGGTGTAGTCGCACATCAGGGCCTCGGCCTGGGCCCAGGACCACGCGATGGGGTACTGGACGATCTTCTTCTGCTTCATGACCTTGGCCATCTTCACCATTTCGTCGAGGGTCTTGGGCGGCTCGGTGAACCCGGCGGCCTTGAGCATCTTCTTGTTGTAGAACAGGTACTTCACATCGTTCATCCAGGGCATGCCGTAGAGCTTGCCTTGGTAGATGCAGCTGTCCAGGGCCCCGGGGAAGATGTCCTTCACGTCGGCGTCGGCGATTTCAGGAACCGACTGGACGAGGCCCGCCTTGGCGAACTTGGCGGTGAAGGGGCCGTCGCTGAGGACCACATCGTAGGTGCCGGCCTCGGCCGAGGTGGTGATCTTCTGCTCCAGCTGTTCGTAGGGGACGAAGGTCAGCTTCACCGTGATGCCAGGATTCTTGGCCTCGAACTCCTTCGTGGCCGAGGTGACGTCGTCCTCGCTGTAGCCGGCCTGTTTCATGAACAGGGCATTGAGGGTCACAGGACCCTTGGACTTCTCCGGAGCGCACCCTACTAGAAGCAGGGAAACGGTGACGGCCGCCAGGACCGCCCACCCGATAGTTCTCTTCATGAAAGACTCCTTGGTTCGATTCCTGACCGAACCTAACAGCTTTCTACCCCTTTGCCGCGCACCTGTCGTCCGCGCGGGACGGAAAAGTCCTCCCAGCCTGCAAATTCGTCGTCTCTCGGGGTCGGGCCTACCAAAGGGAAGGATTCTGCCTTCCTTGAGAAGGAACCGATCCCGAGGATCAGGACGCCGGGACCTGCCCCTCGGGGCCGTTCCCCGTCCTGCGGACCACCAACCGGGCCATCTCCCGGGCCAGGTCCTGACGGCGCACCAGACCCGCCACCCGCCCCTCGGCGTCGACCACGGGAATTTCCCGGAGGCGATGCCGGGACAGGAGCCGTACCGCCGTTTCCAGGCTGTCCCCCTCGGCCAGGCGGCGGGGTTTCGGGGTCCAGGGCAGGTCGCCCACGGCGGTCTTCACCTTCGACAGAAGCACCCCCGTCTCGTCTTCGGCCTCGGTCACCAGGGTGGTGAAGAACAGGTCGTAGGTTTGCTTCTCGTGGGGATAGAGCGACCGGATGATGGTCCCGGTTCCGATCATGCCGACCAGGCGCCGATCCTCGTCCACCACGGGGATTCCCTCCAGATGGTGCTCGGCCAAGACCTTGAGTACCTCGTGGACCGGTGTCCCCAGGCCCACGGAATACACCTGCCGGTTCATCAGGTCGCCGACAAGAACCTGTGGGAAAGCCTCTGCGGCGGAGGGGCCTTCCTCGGCCTTGTCCACCACCTTCAGGTGTTTGCGGTTGGCCAGGGCCAGAGCCACGGCCAGAAGGACGAATCCGGCGCCGACGAAGAACGGCACCGCCGAGCCGTAAAGTTCGGCCAGCCAGCCCGCAAAGAACGGGGCAATGGCGCCGCCGATGAACCGGAGAAAACTGTAGGCCGCCGAAGCCGTCGACCGTTCGACCGGCGCCGAGTTCATGACGGCGGTGGTGATGAGCGTGTTGTTGTTTCCCAAAAGGGCCCCCGACACCACCACGCAAACCATGATCACCCAGGGCACGTGGACAAAGGCCCCCATGGTGCCCAGGACTACTGCAAAGAGGGTCAGCATCAGGGCCATCGAGGGGATGGTTCCGAACCGGCGCCTCAGCAGTGGTGCTACAAACACCGACGTGAGGGCCAGCAGGATGCCCCATCCCAAGAAGACCCAGCCGATCCCGTGGGCGTCGAGGCCCATGACAAACGGAGCGTACGCCATGAGGGTGAAAAACCCAAAGTTGTAGAGGAGGGCCGTCAGCCCCAAGACCCTCAAGGGCCGGTGCCGGAGGGCCCGGAAGGGATCGAAGAAAGAGGTCTTCCCCGTCGAGACGGCTTTCTGAGCCGTTTCACGCGGCATGAATCCCACCAGAGAAACGAAGGCCACGACCATGAGGGCCCCTACCCCCAGGAACGGACCCCGCCACGAGATTCCTCCCAGAACACCCCCGAGAATGGGTCCCACCGAGATGCCTAGGCCGATGGCCGCCTCGTAGAGGATGATGGCCCGGGCCGTTCCGCCTCGGGACAGCGTCACGATGGCGGTCAGGGCCGTGGCCACAAACAGCGCGTTCCCCAGACCCCGCCCTCCCCGGAGACCTACCAGGAGCCAGATGTTGTTCCAAAAGCCCCCCCACAGCGAGAAAACGGCGATGACGAAGATGCCGGTCAAAAGGGTCCGCTTCGTCCCCAAGCGGCTGGCCACCACCCCCGTGATGAGCATGGCCACGGCCATGATGGCGTTGTAGCTGGTGAAGAGGAGGGCCACCTGGCTGGGCGAGGCCCCGAGCTGGTCGGCGATGGCCGGCAGGATGGGGTCCACCAGACCTAGGCCCATGAAAGCGATGATGCAGGCAAAGAACACGGCCCAAACGGCCCTGGGTTGGCCCTGAGAAGAGAAAGATTGCATGGTCACTCCTTGGAAGGGGTCGCCAGGGCCCGGGCGACCTTGTCATAAAGTTCATTCGTCGAGGCCTCGAGGGCCTGGATCTTTTCCCGCTGCTGTTGGATCAGAACCTGACGCCGTCCCAACAGGGCCAGCAAGGTCTGGAGGCGCCCGGTTCTGACGGCCCCCTGGGGTGAGCTCCGAAGGGACTGGATGGTCCCCTCGACGTCCTCCTCCACGAGGAGCAGCTCCTGCACCTGCTGGAGGGTGAGGCCCAGGGTCTCGCGAAGCGAGATAATCTTCCTCAGCCTCTCCAGGTGAAGCTCGGTGTAGATTCGGTAGCGGCCTTCGGTACGCCCGGGAGGAGGGAGAAGTCCCACCTCCTCGTAGTACCGAATCGCGCGCTTGGTAAGGCCGCTCCGCTGGGCGGCCTCTTCGATCTGGAGGGTAATTGGTGAGGCATCCACTCAGGATTAACCTTAACGTAAACGGGAACCTTAGGCAAGGGGGATGAAGGAGAGGAACGGTCGCTTCCGGGTCCCCTTCCCGTTTTATCTGCTGTATACTGGCCCCCTAGGGGGACACCATGTCGAACCATCTGGAAGCCAAACCCACCAAGGACAAGAAGCAAGCGAAGGTCTTCGTCCTCGACACCAACGTCTTCATCCACCGGCCCGACGCCCTCCTCTCCTTTCGGGACAGCGAGATCGTCATCCCCCTCTGGGTCCTCGAAGAACTCGACAAGCTGAAGTCGGGAACCGAAGAACGGGCCCGGAATGCCCGGCAGGCCATCCGGCTCATCGACAGCTTCAGCAAGCGGGGCCGCCTGAGCGAAGGGGTCTCCATCCCCGAGATCAACTCGGTGCTGTCCATCGCCATGGAGTACGACGGCGACGCCGCCTTCGACATGGACATGACGAGGATGGACAACAAAATCATCCTGTCGGCCCTCCACTTGAAGAAGTTTGGCCGCAACGTGTTCTTCGTCACCAAGGACATCAACGCCCGGGTGAAGGCCCAGGCCCTGGGCCTGCTGGCCGTGGACTACGAGAAGCAGAAGGTCAACGTCGACAGCCTCTACACCGGGGTGGCCGAACTCGAGGGGACCCCGGAAATCCGCCAGAAGCTCGACGACCTGGGGCAGACGCCCGTGGAACGGGAC
>JAHFSN010000312.1 GCA_023265735.1 Spirochaetaceae bacterium
TCTGTGCTGCCGCTTTGGACGGCGCCGAACAGCGGTGTCCGGCCTTGGTTGTCTCGGGTATTGGGGTCGGCACCCTTCTTCAGCAGCCACGCGCTCACCTTGACCAGGCCCCTTCTCACGGACTCCTGGAGCACGGTTCTTCCCTCTTTGTTCCGGGCAGAAAGGTCGGCGCCGTAGGAAACCAGCAAATCTCCCATCTCCAGCGAGTCGGCCAGAACGACGTTGTACAGCGGCGTGTTTCCTTGGTTGTCCGGCTGGTTCACGGCGGCCCCCGCCTTGAGGAAGAGGGTGACCAGGGGGATGCTGCCCACGCCCACCGCTTCGTGAAGGACCGTGCGGCCCGCCAGGTTCTGTGTGGTGACGCTGGACCCCTTCCTGAGGAGGAGTTGGGCCATCGGCACGTTGGCGAGCTTGACCGTGTAGAAGAGCGGCGTGTTCTGCTCGGAATCTCGGGCCTCCACGACATCGGGAGTGAAGAAGCCGTCCGCAAAGGTTCCAGGCGCCTGAAAAGTGAGGGAGAGGGGAGACGCCCCGACCCCATCGACAAGAAAAATATCGGCACCGGACCGCACCAGGGCCTGGGCGACGCCCAAATTGCGGGAAGTCACGGCGAGGTGGAGCGGTGTCTGGCCCTGTTTGTTCCTGTCGTTGGGACTGCAGCCGACCTGGAGGAGGTAGGTGACCGCGTCGGGATAGTTCCCCATCTTCACGGTGAGGTGCAGGGCCGTGTTGCCGTTGTCGTCCCGGAGTCCCTTATTGGCGGGCGTAATGAGCCAGCTGAGGTTCTCGGTTCCCGCCTTGACCGACTCGGTCAGGGGTGACTGGTCGGAACTATTTCCCGCGAAAGGACTTCCGCCCAGCTCCAATAGGGTGCCAATCATGGGAGCATTGGCATCCCTGACCGCCACCAGCAAGGGTGAGTCGCCCTGCTTGTTTCGGGAATTGACGTCGGCGCCCTTGGTCACGAGTAGCCGGGCCAGTTCCGGAGCCAGGTTGAAGCTGACCACAGTGTGGAGCGGGGTGTTCCCGAAGTTATTCTTCGAGTTCGCCAGGGCGCCGTGGGCCAGCAGAAAGCTCACGGTTTCATAGGGTTTGCGGCTGGTCAGGGCCAAGTGGAGGGAACTGTTGTTATTGAAATCCTTGGCATTGATGTCGGCACCTCGGTCCAGAAGGAGAGTCGCCGCCTCAAGGTCGCCGATCTCGACTGCCCGGTGGAGGGGAGTGTTTCCCGGACGGTCCACGGCATTCACGTTGGCCCCCAGGTCGACGAGCACCTTGAGGAGACCGATCTGCCCCCGGCTGGCGGCGAAGTGCAGGGCCGTCTGCCCCGAATCGAACACGAGGCTCGGGTTGTCGGCGACCCCGGCCTGCCAGAAATACGCGACAGGTTCGTCGACGGGTCTTGGGGCGCCCACGTGGCTGAATTTCCACGCGATCCTGGCGTGACTTTGGCTCTGGGGGAATTGCAGGGCTTCGTCGAGGGGAGTCCGCCCGGCACTGTTGCGGGCTGTCTGGTCGGCCCCAAGGGAAATCAGGACGTCGGAGAGCTTTTCGAGTCCCTGGGCCGCCGCCACGTGCAGGACTGTGTTGCCGTCCTTGTCTCGGTTTCCAATGGTGTTCTTGGTCACGAGCTGGGGAATCAAATCGGGGTTCTGCTGGAGGGCTGTCTGAAGCACCGACTTTCCCGACGAGTCCACCGTGAACAGGCTGGCGCCATACTGCACCAGCACGGGAAGGACCTTGGTCGAACCGTTCTTCACAGCCAGATGAAGCGGCGTATTTCCCTGGGCATCGGTCTTGTCGACCTGGGCTCCCCGGGCCAAGAGCACCGCGGCGATGTCGTCGAGATCCTTGGTTGCCGCCAGATGGAGGGCCGTCTGCCCCTGGGCATTGACGGCATTCACATCCTCGTTCATGCCGAAGACCTGCCGGACCTTGCCGATATTTCCACTCTCCACCATATCTAGCAACGTCTCTTTGGCAGGAGGGGGAGCGGGAGGAGGAGGGGTCTCACAGGAACTGAGGGCGAAAAGCAGCACGGCCGCACGGCTGAGGTTTTTCATACCCTTTTCTTATCGGCGCCCTAGGAAAAATGTTTCGCGCGAATCCGCGATTTCACATCGGGGGGGCAGAAGGCGGCAGCCAAGGCATTCTGCTCCACCCGACGAAGGCTTTCGGCAGGCAGGTTCCACGTTTCCTGGGCCAGCTGCAGTTCTCGGCTCAGACTTGTGGCGCTCATCAGCCGGTTGTCGGTGTTCAGGGTCACCGCCAGGCCCGCCTTCAGGAACTCCGGGAACGGGTGTTCGGCCAGAGACCGGCAGGCCCTCGTCTGGACGTTGGAACTGAGGCAGAGCTCCAGGGGAATCTGACGGTCTCGCACCAAACCCGTCAGACTTCCCGTCCCCGGCGGAACCCTCGAGGCGCCCCATTCCTGGATGAGCTGGGTTCCGTGCCCAATCCTCAGGGATCCGCAGGCCTCCAGGGCCTCTCGGATGTAATCAGGACCCGTGACCTCGCCGGCATGGCAGGTGGTGGACAGCGAATGCTTGGCACAGTACTCGTAGGCGGCCCTGTGCAACGACGGGGGAAATCCCTCCTCGGCGCCGGCGATGTCGAAGGCGAGGACACCGTCGTTTCGGTACTGGTTCACGAGAACGGCGGTCTCCAGACTAGGTTCCAGGTGCCTCATGGTGCAGAGAATGAGTCCCGTTTCCACGGGATAGCGTCTCCGCCCTTCGGAGAGACCGTCCAGGACGGCTTCGACGGCCGCACTTCGGGAAAGACCTTTCTGGGTGTGGAGTTCCGGGGCAAAGCGGACCTCGCCGTAGACCACGCCGTCGGCATACCAGTCCTCCACCATCTCGAAGGCCACCCGCTTGAGGGCCTCGGCGTTTTGCATCACCGCCGTCGTCACCGCGAACGCCTTGAGGTAGGTGACCAGATCGGATTCCAAGGGGGAAAGAAGAAATTCCAGTTCCTTTCGTTCTGCGGTAGGGAGCCTCACACCGTCCTTTTTGGCGAGTTCCAGGATGGTGTCGATCCGAAGACTCCCGTCGAGATGCTCGTGGAGTTCTATCTTAGGAAACGCTTTCCAGTCGATGGCGGCTTTCATGAAATCAACATAGGGGAAGTTCCGTTTTTTGGCAAACTGGACTATACTAAACCCATGCTGGAGTCCAGTGATTCGTCGTTTCTGAAGTCCCTGGGCTTTCCGAGCCTCAAGGTCCACCACGCCGCCAACCACTACGATTTCCGCATTCCCCGGCGAAGGATCCTGGTGATCGGACCCATGGGTTCCGGCAAGACCGAGTTCTCGGCCCGGGTCTGGCGCGACAGTCAGGTTCTTCTGAAGAAGAGCCCTACGGTGAAGGCCGAAACCACCACCGGTGCCGCAGACCGGAGAAAGGTGTTCTTCGTCCGGTCTGCCCTCGACGAGCAGAGGTTTCCCGAATACCCCCAGGACGCCCTGGCGTACCGTTCGGGATACGAACGCCTGGGCAGTTCCATCGCTAAGATTCGCAACTCTTTTGAGCTGGAGCAATTGCTGAACGACAACCTCGACGTGGGTACCTGGATCATCGACGAAGCCTCGTTTTACGAAGAGCGGTTGGCGTACGTGGTCAGGCAGGCCAGCGATGCCCGGGGGCTGTGTTTCATTTTCCCCACCCTGGTGCTGAATTTCCGCAGCGAGATCTTCAACCAGACCGCCCGCCTGCTCCTTGACCACGCGACCGACGTCTTTCCTCTCACCGCGTACTGTGAACACCGTGACTGCGTCCAGGACTCGTTTTACACG
>JAHFSN010000313.1 GCA_023265735.1 Spirochaetaceae bacterium
GGTTGGTCGTCTGGATGATCTCCTGGTCAAAGGCAATGAGCTTACCCACCCGCCGCGACTGGACGACCTGAAAGAGGGCCGAAAGGGCCCCGGTGGCGTAAATCACGAAGGGAGTCAGGGGAGTCATGGCCGCGTTCCACTGGGCGATGGTCGTGTGCGACAGGAACCCTTCGAGGGGAAACCGCCAAAGGACGAACAGCACCGAGGCCCCCACGGCGATCCAAGCCGTGGCCAAGATGGGGCCGACGCCGATGAGGGACAGGATCATCAAGCCCAGAAAGTAGTAGGTGGTGGTCCGAAACAGGTCCATCTCGATGACCCCGGTGCGGCTAAAGAGGGAAGCAATGGTGAAGATCACCAGGAGGCTGGCGTAGCCCGTCCACCGGGCGCCCTTCAGATTTCCCAGTCCTAGCAGGAGGAGGGCGATCAGGCAGGCCGTCATGTGGCCGAACAGGGCAAAAGGGAGGGCCGTCCCCGCGACTCCCGGCCTGAGAAGGGCCGAAATGATCAACGCCACGCTCGAAACAACCATGAGCGTGAGGACGAGGAACAGGTTGGACGCGTTGGTCTTTTCCGTGTGGTTCGAGCCAATATACCGGGACAGAAAAATGTTAGTCACGAGGTTCCTCCCCGGAATTGGTACGAAAGATCACGCCACAGGTGACCGCCGAATTCTATCACGGAAGAACGATTCTACGCCACAAGACTCGGGTGATGTCTCACGAGCTCTTTGGCGCCGGAATGGGGCCCCGCAACGACGGGAAAAGGCCTTTGTTCGTCCTAGGCGCGGCTTTCGATCATCTCGCTGGTTGGGTAGAACCGGATGGTCGGGTTGTCAGACTTCATCCGGGCCAGGAGCCAGGGATTCTCGGCCATGAAGATGTAGGTCCCCCTCACATCCATGAGGATCTTGTGGCTGTAGCGGTCGAGGAAGGCCTCGAAGGCCCGGGCGTCGTCGCTGGTGATCCAGTTGCACACGGTGAACTCCACCGGCTCGTAGCGGCACTTAGCCCCGTACTCGTGTTCCAGCCGGTACTGGAGCACCTCGATCTGGAGCTGACCGACCACTCCCAAGACGCGAACGTTCTGGTTGTGCGGCTTGGTGAACACCTGGACGACGCCCTCCTCGGCCAGCTGGTCGAGGCCCTTGTGGAACTGCTTGTCCTTCATGGGGTCGGCGTTGGCGATGGTCCGGAAGATCTGGGGCGCGAAGCTGGGAATGCCCTGGAAGTGGATGTCCTCGCCCTCGGTGAGGGTGTCGCCGATCTTGAAGGTGCCCGTGTCGTGGAGTCCCACGATGTCCCCGGGCCAGGCCTCGTCGATGATGTCGCGGTTCTGGGCCATGAACGCCGTGGGGTTGGCGGTCCGGAACGGCTTGCCCGACCGGACGTGCCAGTACTGCTTGTTGCGCTCGAACCGGCCCGAGCAGATGCGCAGAAACGCCACGCGGTCGCGGTGCTTGGGGTCGAGGTTGGCGTGGATCTTGAAGATGAAGCCGCTGAACTTGGGTTCCTCGGGGAGGATGCTCCTCTCCTCGGCCTTCTTGGGCTGGGGCGAAGGGGCCAGGCGCACCAGGTTGTCCAGAAGTTCCCGGACGCCGAAGTTGTTGAGGGCCGACCCGAAGAACACCGGAGTCACCAGGCCTTCCATGTACTCATCGACAGCAAAGGGAGGGTAGATGGAAGTGATGAGCTCCACGTCGTCCCGGAGCTTTTGGGCCAGATAGTCCCCTACCAGCTGATCGAGGGCCGGGTCGTCGACGCCCTTCACCGAAACCACGTCGGTGGGCATCTCCACCTGGCTGGGCCGGAAGAGGTAAAGGTTGTTCTCGAGGAGGTTGTACACGCCCTTGAACGACTGTCCTTGGCCCACGGGCCAGGTGACCGGGCGCACCTGGACGGCCAGTTCCTTCTCCACTTCATCGAGGAGCTCCACCGGATCCTTGCCCTCCCGGTCGAGCTTATTGATAAACGTGATGATGGGGGTCGACCGCATCCGGCAGACCTCCATGAGGCGGCGGGTCCTCTCCTCGACGCCGTTGACCGAGTCGATGAGGAGGAGCGCGCTGTCCACCGCCGAGAGGCCCCGGTAGGTGTCCTCGCTGAAGTCGGCGTGGCCAGGGGTATCCAAGAGGTTGATGTGCCGTCCGCCGTACTCGAAACCCATGACCGACGAGCTGATCGAGATGCCGCGCTCCTTCTCCATCTGCATGAAGTCGGACACGGCGGCCCGGGTGTTCTTGTTGCTCTTCACGGCCCCGGCGATGTGGATGGCACCCCCGAAGAGAAGGAGTTTTTCGGTGGTGGTGGTCTTTCCGGCGTCGGGGTGGCTGATGATGGCAAAGGTCAGCCGTTTGCGGATTTCAGTAACGAGCTCGGTCATGGCGTCACAGGCTAACGGTTTAGGCCCCGTTCCTCAAGCCCTTATCCGAGGAACCTCGCCCGCAGGGCCTGCTTGTCCATTTTGCCTACCGACGTCTTGTTCAGGTCGGGGGCAAACACCACCTTGAGCAGGGTGGCCTCCCGGGGGACCATGCCCTTCTCGATGTAGCTCTTAAGATGCCCCACCAGCGTCCGGTCTGTGACTTCTTGGCCGGGCTTGAGGACGACGATGGCCAGGGGCACCTCGCCCCACTGGGCGTCTGGCTTGCCGATGACGGCCACCTCGGCCACCGCGGGGTGCAACGAAAGGAAGTCTTCCAGCTCCAGCGACGACAGCCACTCGCCGGCCACCTTGATCACGTCCTTCAGGCGGTCGGTGATCCGCACCGCCCCGTCGGGGTCCCTGACGGCCACGTCCTGGGTGTGGAGCCAGCCCCCTGCCCAGAGCTTTTCGCTGTTGATCTTGTCCTTCAGGTAGCCTTGGGTGAGCCAGGGGGCCCGGACCACGATTTCGCCGGGGCTCTTGCCGTCCCAGGGCTGGTCGACCCCATCGGCGTCGATGACTTTCAGATGCACCATGCCCGACGGTATCCCCGCCCTCACCCGCAGGTCCACCTGCTCCGAGAAGTCCTTGGTGAGGTCGGCATCGGTGATCTGGCTGACGGCCAGCACCGGGCAGGTTTCGCTCATGCCGTAGCCAGCAAAGATGTCGATGCCCCGGTTGAAGGCCTCCTGGGCCAGGGCCTTGGGGAGGGCCGACCCGCCGATGACCACCTTCCAGCGGGAAAAGTCGACGCCGGCCGTGCCGGGGTCCCTCAGGATCATCGATAGGATAGTGGGGACGCAGTGGCTGAAGGTAACTCCTTCGTCGCGAACCAGGGCGGCCAGGGCCGAAGGCTGGTAACGCCCCGGGTACACCTGTTTCACGCCCAGGTACGTGGCCATATAGGGGATGCCCCAGGCGTGAACGTGGAACATGGGGGTGATGGGTAGGTACACGTCGCCCTTACGGAAATTCCCCTGGGAGGGATTGGCACCCAACAGCCCGATGAACACCAAGGTATGGACCACTAGTTGGCGGTGGCTGAACCCGACGGCCTTCGGGAGTCCGGTGGTCCCCGTGGTGTAGAACGTGGTGGCCCGGGTGTTCTCGTCGAAGTCGGGGTATTCGGCCAGGGGGGCGGCGGCGGCAAGCAGTGCCTCGTATTCCCCGTCGAATTTGACCGGCGACGAAGGTACCGGACCGCCGTCGGTGAGCAGGATGGTGGTTGTGATGGTGTCGAGCCGGCCCCGGATGGCCTCAATGAGGGGCAGGAAGTCGGCGTTGAGGAGCAGCACTTTGTCCTCGGCGTGGCCCATGGTGTAGAGGAGCTGTTCGGCCGAGAGGCGGATGTTCACGGTGTGGAGCACTG
>JAHFSN010000314.1 GCA_023265735.1 Spirochaetaceae bacterium
GCCTCTTGCTTGGTTTCTGTGTGGACCGAAGATCTTTGACCTCCAGCCTGCTTCACGTCCCACCCTCCGTTCGGATTCGGAACAACGTGCGTCTGCTTCGCCATTTCAACTCCTCCACTTGTGTCTTCTTCCACTAGCTGTTTCGGCTTCAAAATCTCCGCGAACCTGCCGCCTTCTCTACAGCGCCACCAGCACCCCAAACGCCAGGTACACCACAGCCTGGAACACCGTCAGCCCGAACAGCGCAGCGTTGGAATTGCCGTCTTCCTTGTAGCCTGTTACCCGCAGAAACACCAGTTTCGCCAGCTGACCCAGCACGTAGGCCCCGGCAAAGCTCAGCGGGAGCAGGTCGGGGAACCCGGGCCGCAGCAGGGCGATCACGAGCCCCAGGTGACCCAGCAGGTTGGCCTCGGCAAAGACCAGAGTGAACCGATCCTTCTGCTTGATCCGGATGGCGAACTGGGCCAGGGCCCCCAGGGTCGCCACCACCAGCACGATCCACGCCGCCAGCTGGAACGGCGAGGCCCAGCCCCAGCCGCCCAGGGTAAAGGCCACACCCCCGGCGGTGAGTCCCGCCAGTATCCCCACCACCTTGGCCACCGTCTCAACGGTGCCCCAGAATCCCCATTTGTTCATCATCCCTCCCTCAGGAACCATCGACCCCACAACGAGCGAAGCGAAGTTGTCAGAGCCCACCGAACCGCCGACGGCCCCAACCAGGCGTAGCCGCCGGAGGTCGTCGTTTTGGCAAAGCCGAACAAGGCGAGGAGCACAGGCGTACAATTAGTACGCCGAGCACCGCAGTCCGCTGTGAGGCGAAGCCAAAACGGCGAGATCCAAGGCTACTGGCAGGCTTCGCAATCGGGATCCTCAATTTTGCACAGTTTCACCCCGTCGGCGTTCACGGCGTCGGTGTCGACGGCGAACTGCTTGATGGCTACCACGGGCTTGGGGAACAGCTCCTTCTGGGTGCCCGGTTCGGGGGCTTCGGCCTTCTGTTCCTCGGTCTGGTAGACGCGCTTCTGGGTGAACCCGTACTTGGCGGCATCGAGGGTGCTCTTCTCGATCTGGCTGGCGGCCAGGGTCCGCAGGTAGTAGGTCGTCTTCAGGCCCAGCTTCCAGGCGTGCATGTAGATCTGTTCCATCATCTTGCCGCTGGTGCCCTTCATGAACACGTTGTGGCTCTGGCTCTGGTCGATCCACTTGCCGCGCCGGGCCGTCATTTCCAGCAGGTAGAGCGGGTCGATCTCGAAGGCTTCTTTGTGCAGGTCCTTCAGATCCTGGGGAATCTCGGGGATGAGGCTCAGGTTGCCGTCGTAGTACTTGAGTTTGTCGAGCATCTCGGGGGTCCACAGACCGGCCTTCTTGAGGTCCTCCACCAGGTAGGTGTTGACCACCGTGAACTCGCCCGACATGTTGGCCTTCACGTAGATGTTCTTGTAGATGGCCTCGATGCACGGGTAGCTGTCGGCGATGTTGCTGATGGTGGCCGTGGGAGCGATGGCCATGGTGTTGCTGTTGCGCATGCCGTACTTCTTGATCTGGGCGCGCACGTGGTCCCAGTCGAGGGTGACACTGCGGTCGAGGTCGATCTTGACGCCTCGCTCCTTTTCCAAAAGGTCGACGGTATCGTGGGGGAGGATGCCCCGGTCCCACTTGCTCCCCGGGAACGTCTCGTAGGCACCCTTCTCTTTGGCGAGCTCCACGCTGGCCAAGATGGTGTGGTAGGCGATGAGCTCCATGGACCGGTCGGCGAACTCCAGGGCTTCCTTCGACTCAAAGGGGTAGCGGAGCTGGAAGAGGGCGTCCTGGAAGCCCATGAGGCCCAGGCCCACGGGTCGGTGCCGAAAGTTGGAGTTCGAAGCCTCGATGGTGGGGTAGAAGTTGATGTCGATGACGTTGTCGAGCATGCGCATGCCGATCTTCAGGGTGTGGGCCACCTTGGCCTCGTCGAGCTGGGCCACGCCGTGCTTGTCGGGGGCGATGAACTTGGCCAGGTTGATGGACCCCAGGTTGCACACGGCCGTTTCGTCGGCGCTGTTGTTCAGGGTGATCTCGGTGCACAGGTTGCTGTTGTGGACGACGCCCACGTGGTCCTGGGGCGACCGGATGTTGCAGGGGTCCTTGAAGGTGATCCACGGGTGGCCGGTCTCGAAGAGCCGGGTGAGCATCTTGCGCCAAAGCTTCAGGGCCTCGATCTTGCGGAACTGGGTGATCTTTCCTTCGGCGGCCTGCTTCTCGTACTCCAGGTAGCGCTTCTCGAAGGCCGCGCCGTAGAGGTGGTGCAGGTCGGGCACGTCGCTGGGGCTGAACAGGGTCCATTCGCCCTCGGCGTCGACGCGCTTCATGAACAGGTCGGGAATCCAGTTGGCCGTGTTCATGTCGTGGGTACGCCGGCGCTCGTCACCGGTGTTGCGCTTCAGGTCGAGGAAGTCCTCGATGTCGAGGTGCCAGGTTTCCAGGTAGGCGCAGGTGGCCCCGCGTCGCTTTCCGGACCGGTTGATGGCCACGGTGACGTCGTTGGCGATCTTGAGGAAGGGGATGACGCCCTGGCTGTCGACCTGGGTGGCCTTGATGGGGCTGCCCGTGGCCCGGATGTTCGTCCAGTCGTTGCCGATGCCCCCCGACCACTTCGACAGCTGGGCGTTGTCGCCGTAGACCTTGAAGATGCTGTTGAGGTCGTCTTCCACCGTCGACAGGTAGCAGCTGGAAAGCTGAGGATGGCTGAGGCCCGAATGGAACAAGGTGGGCGTGGAGCTGACAAACAGCAGCTGGGAGTACTGATGGTAGAACTCGACGGCCCAGGTTTCCTTGTCCTTTTCGAGGAGGGCCAGGCCCATGGCGGCCCGCATCCAGAACGCCTGGGGGGTCTCGATGACCAGGGCGCCGTCGTGGAGGAAGTAACGTTCGTACAGGGTCTGGATGCCAATGTAGTCGAGCAAGAGGTCGCGCTCAAACACCAACTGGGAGGCGAGTTTCTCGAGGTCGAAGCCGAGCATCCTCTCGTCGAGGTACTTCTTGGCCACGCCCTTCTTGATGTTGTCGACGAAGGCCTGACGGAGGACGATCTCGAAATCGTCGCCGGTGATGGACTTGCCCGTCACCTCCTTGGCGATCTTCTGGCGGAACAGGCGGCTGGCCACCCGGCTGTAGGCGGTGTCGCGTTCGATAAACGTCGAGGTGGCCAGGATCAGGGCGGTTTCCAGGTCACCCGAGGGAACGCCGTCGTAGATGTTCTTGACGGTTTCCTTGAGGATGGTTTTCACGGAAACGGGTTCGGTGGACACCCCAGCGCGGTCCAAGGTGGCCAGGAGTTTGTCTTTGTTGAGGGCCTCGGTTCGGCCGTCCCGCTTCTTGATGCTGTACGCGGGAAGTTCGACGGCGGGCGCGGGGGCCGTCGTCACTTTATTGGATGAGTCCATGTCCACCTCCCAGTGAAACTCAGACCAATATATCTGACCGAAACAGTTTGTAAAGGGGATTTATGCGCTTTTAGTAGTGTTTTTTGGAGTCGGGGGCGCTATGGGTAGTGGTATTGGACATTAGGGGAGCCACTCCGAGGACTCCCCGGCGCTTGTCGAGGTAGAACCGAACGGCGTTCATCTTTTGGGTCACGAGAAACTGCACATGGCAGATCTCGATGAGCGTTCCTGGGAAGACGGCGCCCTGGACGACGACCTCGGCCGCCTCGTTCTGACCCAACTGCATGAGCTCGGTCCGGGCGGCGTCGGTGAGTTGCACGATCTCGACCCTCAGCTTCTTGGCGGCGGCCATGAGGTCCCGG
>JAHFSN010000315.1 GCA_023265735.1 Spirochaetaceae bacterium
ACCCATCGACGCCCAGACGAACCAAGCGGACTTCTCTCCGCCCTCGTCGTCTCCGCAATAGCCGTCGACCCCCGGGCGGTACAGTTCGGTCAGGACCCGGTGGGTCAGCCGTTCGGTCTTCTCGGGACGGCCGGCCAGGGCGTAGAACCACAGGATTCCATGGGACGACGAGATGGCGTGGGCGTACTGGCCGAAGTCGGCCAGGGCCATTTCGGTCATGGCGTGGGTCTCTTCGCCGTGGGTCCCCACCTGAAACAGGGGCTTGAGGGCCAGCAGGGTATCAAGCCGCGCCAGGGCCACTTCCACGCCGCCGAGGGCCGAGATCAGGCCCTCGGGGTCGTGGGGGACGGCCCAGCCGCCCTGCCAGGCGGAACCCTGGGAAAACGAACCTCCCCAGGCCAGGGGATCGAAGCCCTCGGCCCAGTTCCCGTGGGCGTCCTTGGGCCGAAAGAACCCCATCGACGCGTCGAAGAGGTGCTGCCAGGCCTGGGACCGGGCGGCGAGCTGATGGGCATCTTGGGTGTGGCCCAGGTGCTCGGCGATCCGCGACAGGCACCAGTCGCCGTAGGCCGCGTCGAGGGTGGCCGACACCGGGGGGACAGAGCTTCCCTCGGGCACGTACCCCACGGACAGGACGTCCTTCAGGCCGGCCCGGCCGTGTTGGGGCGAGTCCGAGGCTTCGAAGGCGTGGCGCCGCAGGGCCTTCCAGGCGGCGGCCAGGTCGAATCCCTCGATACCCTTGGCCACGGCCTCGGCAAAGACGGCGTCCACGGGGGTGGTTCCGGCGTCGCCCGGCAGCCAGCCTGTGTCCCGGGCCCCCTGGACCCAGCCTTCGAGGATCTCGGGCAACTCGTCGCGGTACGCCAGGGCGTAGAGGGGGTACACCGTGCGAAAGGTGCTCCGGAACTGGGGGTCCGCCATGAGGGGTCCCGGACGGGCGGAGCCATCGGCCGGACTGCGGTGGACCGGCTTTCCCGCGGCATCGAACTCGTGGACCTTTCGGGGTCCGCAGAGCACCCGGTACAGGCAGCTGTAGAAGATGCGGCGCTGGTCCTCGGTGCCCCCTTCGACGGCCAGCCGGCCCAGGAGACGGTTCCAGATCTGGGCCCCTTCGGAGGCCAGCTCCTCGGCGGTTCGGGTGCCGATCTCCCGGTCGAGGGTGGTCTGGGCCTGGTCAAACCCCAGGAAGCTTGTGGCCAACCGAGCCTCGACCACGGCTCCCCGGGGCAGGTCGAACTCGACCCAGCCCAGACCGGGCTCTGTCCCCCACCGGGCCACCGGCCTATCGAAGGTGGCGATCAGGCTCACGGCAAACTCCGGCCCCTGGCCGGTCACCAAGCTCTGTCCCCTCAGGGTACCCGTCGCTTCGTCGAAGGTCACCTCGCCCCGGGGGACCTGGACCAACAGCCGCCCGACCCCGCCCTCCCCGTAGGTGAGCCGCAGCACGGCCGCCCTCTCGCTGGGAACCAGGTCAACCGCAATGCGGTAACGCAGCAACTCCGTCTTGAGGCGGTAGGGAGTCACCAGGCTCTTGTCGAGGCGGTACGCCGAAGCCCGCCGGGCCGGATCGGTGACGAGGGGGCCCGATTGGGGAAAGAGCGTGAACTCTCCCCAGTCGCCGGTCTCGGGACGGGACTGCCGGGTGGCCCGAAGACCCCGGACCTTGGGCAGATCGGGATGGAAGAACCACGGATCGTCCCCCGTCACCAGGGACCACGCCGTCATGGCCCAGGGTCGCTGGACCAGGGGAAGCGTGTTCCCACGGCTAAATTCCCGGACGGACTGGGTGCCCATGAGGGGAGAAACGAGGTCGACAAAGGAGGGGGTATCCATAGGGGGATCTTACCGGGAAGGCAGAAATTGGTCCAAGGGTGCCGGGCCGGGCGGGACGACCCCGTTGAACGCGGCGAACTCCCCGAGGGCGCGATCGAGGGCCAGACGGAACTTCTCCTGCTTCTTCGGGGGGCCGTCGTAGCGAAGGTTTTGGACCATCAGAACTCCGGCGGCCCGGTCGGCCTTGGCGTCGAGGAGGCCCACAAACTCGTCCCCCCAAAGGAGCGGGAGGGCAAAATATCCGAAGGTGCGCATGGGAGCGGGGACGTAGCACTCGAGGGTAAAGTCGAAGCCGAAGAGCCGACGCAGCCGTTTGCGGTGGATCACGAAGGGGTCGAAGGGAGACAGGATGCGGAGGGACCGGCTTGCGGGGGGAAACTCGGATCTTTCCAGGTCAGAGGTCCTTACCCAGTAGTCCGTCTTGGAAATGCCGTCGACGGTCACCCGGGTCAGGGTTCCCGATTCCTCGCCGGTCCGCAGCGCCTCGTCCACGGCGTCGGTATGTTCCCGGCGCTGGTAGGCGAACTCGTCCCGGGCCACCACGCCCCACACGTCGAGGGCCCGGTCGACGTACCAGACGGCGTGTTCCCGGGGCGTGGGCATCCGGGTATCCGTTCCTGCCGGAAGGGCCCGCTCGGTGAGGTCAAAGACCTTCTGGAACCCCTGACGGGGCAGCACCATCAGGTCACCGGCCATGAACAGGTACTCCAGGGCCCGCTTGGCGGGTTTCCAGTCCCACCAGCCCTCGGTCTTCCGAGGCGCCTCGAAGTCCCGGGCCATGAGGGGGCCCTCGCTGCGGATGCGGTCGAGGACACGCTGGGCTTCGGCGGGCTCCACGTGGAACCAATCGTGACCGTGGGCTCGGATCCGCTCCTTGCGCGGCAAGGTATGGCGGAAGTCGGACCACGGAAGGTAGGCCGCCGCGTGGGCCCAGTACTCGAACACCGGTGCCCGGGACAGCCACTCGGTCCGGTACCCCGGCAGCCGGGCGGCCACGATGTGGTGGTGGGCCCGCTCGACCACGCTGATGGTGTCGATCTGGACGAATCCTAGGCGCTGGACCAGGTCGGCTACGGCGGCGGGGCCTCGGCCATTGGGCCGATGGAATCCGGCTCCGGCCGCCAGGGCCAGCTGCCGGGCCTGGACCAGGGTCAAGGAGGGTAGCTGCGAATTCATGTTCCTACCATACCATTGGCGACGGCAAAGGTGCGCCTTGACAACGGGTTTCTTCGGACCCAAGCTGAGGTTCTCCATGATCGTCCCCTACCCTGGCCTTCGCCCCCCCTCCGACAAGCCGATACCCAAACCGAAGCGCATCGGGGTGGTGCTGTCCGTCCTCAACGAGCACTACCAGACGACCATCCACCAGGGCATCTGCGAGACGGCCTTCCAGCTCGGTTACGAAGTGTTCTGCATCCAGGGTGGGGTCTTGAATGAAAGCCTGGATCTGGTCCGCAAGAACGTCATTTTCGACGCCGTCCGGCTCGTGCGGCTCGACGGCCTCATCGTCCTCACGGCGGCCATCACCACGTCGGGGGAAAGGGCCATGATCCGGAGGCTGGAGACCCTGGTCCAGACCCTGCCTGCGGTGTCGGTGGGGTACCCCCTTGGGGGCCTACCGGCCATCTCCATCGACAATAAGCATTCCTTCGAGACCATCCTCGATCACCTCCTCAACGCCCACGGCTATCGCAAGATCCTGTACCTGGGGGGCCCCGAGCTCCACGCCGACAACCAGGCCCGGGAAGTGGTGTTCTGCAAGACCCTCGAGGAGGCGGCCGCCAAAGACGCGTCGATTGAGTACCAGATCATCCATGGGGACTTCCAGGAGGGGTCGGGGTTCCGGGTGGTCCACGAACTGGTGGCCCAGTACCACGAGGGACGATTCGACGCCATCGTCGCGGCCAACGACAACATGGCCATCGGGGCCAGCAAGGCCCTAAGCCT
>JAHFSN010000316.1 GCA_023265735.1 Spirochaetaceae bacterium
CAGAGGCGCCAGCAGCCGGGCCCCGTAGCCCAGGCCAAAGAACCAGCACACCGACGCCAGGGCGGCCCCGGCGGCAAACCACGGGCGCTGGTCCGCCGGATGCCGAGCCCCCATCCCTCACAAAAGCAGCACGGTGTCCAAATAGACGTGGGGATTTAAGTAGGTGAACGCGGCGAGGGTCGCCGCCACGGCCCCCAGGCCCAGGGCCGATCCCGCCTGGGTTTCCAGGGACGAGGCCCGGAAGGCCCGCCAAGCGGCCCTCACGCCGTACCATCCCAAGAACGCGGCCCCTCCCCAGGTCATCAGGAAGAGAAACCATCGCTGCCCCTGGACGAGGGCCCCGAGACCATAGACCCCGGCCAGGATCAGAAGCAAGTCGGAGAGGGCGCAGAACACCACGGTGAACAGGACGTGACGGCGCTGGAGTCCCTGACGCAGGACAAAGGCGTTCTGGGCGCCGATGGCGATGATCAGCGAAGCGCCGAGGGCAAACCCTTCGGTGAGCGGGGCGAGGAAGCTAGGCATGCCCCACGGTACCGGGTTTTTGCGGCTTCGGACAAGCCACTTGTTCCGAGGCCGCCCCTCCCGTATCCTCTGGGAATGGAAAACTCCCCCCTGACCCTCGAGGACGTGCGCAACCAAGCCCGGGAAAAACTCAAGGGCATCTGCGCCGTCTACCCGGTCTGCGATGGTGCTGCCGACCGCATCTGCCAAAGGGAGAACTACGGCAAGGCCATTGGCCTGGGCGGCGCCGGCCTGGGCGGGAGCTTCCGCGCCAACCTCGAGGCCCTCGCCAAGGTGAAACTGCATACCCGGGTCGTGGGGGAGCCGTTTGTCCCCGATTCGACCTTCTCGTTCTTTGGCCTGACCCTGTCGATGCCCATCCTCGGGGCTTCCACCTCGGGGATGAGTTCGTACAACCAGGCCATCACCGAACTGGACTTCTGCCGGGCCACCCTGGCCGGATGCCGGGAGGCGGGCACCCTGAGCTTCCGGGGCGACACCCATTTCTACGACGAGGACGACCACTTCGCCCTGCGGGCCATCGAGGAGGAAGGGGGCCGAGGAGTGCCCATCTTCAAGCCGCGAAGCCAGGACAGCCTGAAGAAGCTCCTGGCCCGGGCCATCGAACTAGGCGTGCCGGCCGTGGGGGTCGACCTTGACGGCCACGGAAGCACGAACTTTGCCCGGGCGGGAAAGGCCGTATTCCGCAAGGGCCCCGAGGAGATCCGGCACCTGGTGGAGTGGGCAGGAGTCCCGTTCATCGCCAAGGGCATCATGCATCCCGACGACGCCCAGGCTTGCGCCGACGCGGGGGTGTCCGCCGTGGTGGTCAGCAACCACGGGGGCCGTGTCCTCGATTCCACCCCCGGGACGGCCGACGTCCTGCCCTCCATTGCCCAGCGGGTGGGGCACCGTGTCCTCGTGCTGGCCGACGGCGGAGTGCGCAACGGTTACGACGTTCTGAAGATGCTGGCCCTGGGAGCCAAGGCCGTCCTCATCGGCCGGGACCTCATCCGGGCTGGGATAGGCGGGGGCGCCCCCGGTGTCCGGTTGCAGATGGAACACCACGCGAGGGTGTTCCGCCAGGCCATGCTCATGACGGGGTGCCGCCGTCTCCCCGAAATCGGACCGTCCGTGATAGCTTAAGGTATGGTAGCAGAGATTCGGCCTGGCAACCTCGACCAGCGAGTGGTTGACCAGGCTTCCCGTTTTCTTCAGGAAGGGCACTTGGTGGCCTTTCCCACCGATTCGAGCTGGAGCATTGCGTGCGACAGCGCGTCGAAGGAGGGGATCGAGCGTCTGAGGAAACTCAAGGGGATCAAGGCCTTCACCCCGACGGTGCTAACCGACGACCTGTCCCAGTGGAACGAATTCGTTGACCTGGGGAACTCCGAGTTCCGGCTGGTCAAACGGCATATCCCAGGGCCCTTCGTCTTCATCTTTCCGGCCCGCCCCAGCCTCAGGAATCCCTTTGGCCACAAACGCGTCGAAGTGGGCCTCAGGCTCCCCGACCATCCCGTACCCCGGGCCGTCGTCCGAACCCTGGGCCGGCCCGTGTTCGCCATCACCGCCAGCCGGCAGCTGGCCGAACCGGGCTGGTGGGATGACGCCTTCGCCCAGGAGTACCTCTTCGAAGAGGCCTGGGAACTCGATGATCTGACCGATGTGGTCCTGGTCCTCGACCCCGGAGAAACCCAGCCCAAGGTCTTGACCACGGTGGTGGATTTGACCGATGGGGCCCCCATCCTGGTCCGCCAGGGCCTGGGAACGTTCCTCGGGTAAGGTTTCCATCGGTTTCCTGAAGGACACTTTCTAGACAAACGGTCCAATTCCCCCTAGATTAAGCCTATGGCTCTCCTCGGAAGCTCCGTTCTTCAAACGATGTACCAAGAATTTATGGATACGGAACTCACCTACTCCAAGGAAGTGGCCGCGGGCCTAGGGGCCCTCCCTGCCGAATCCAGCCTCAAGTGGGAGAACGAGCTCTTTCATTGCGTGATCCATTCGTGCAACTTTCGTTTTGCCAAGATCCTGATCCGCTTGAACGCCAGCCAGTGGAAGGCCCTCAGTTATGGCTCCCGGGCCGCCACGTTGACGCTGACGTTTCTCCGCCCCAAGACCGCAAAGAAAGAGCTCTTTCAGTTCAACGGCAACCTCCAGGTCATCCAGCAGCACGGCGGACAGGAAGGCGAGCGCTCCATGCTTTTGGGTGTGGTCTTCAGCCACCGTCCTCCCGAAGGTTTTCTCGAAATCCAGGGTTCGTACCTGACCCTCAAGAAGGAAGCGAACCAGCGGAAGGAAGACCGAATTTCCCTCACCAACGAAAACCGGGACCTCTTGGGCCTCACCAGCCTGAACACCACCGTTACGGTGGACCATATCGACCGCAAGTGTCTTCTGCGCGACCTCAGCTACAACGGAGCCCGGGTCATCCTCACGGGAGTGGCTCCGTTTCTCGTGGACAAGAACTTCTCGCTCTCCCTGCCTTTCAAGGAGAGCGCTGCCCTGTCCATCCCCGGAAAAATTGTCCGGGCCGAAGCCGTGGAGGGTCACCGCGGCTTGGCGGTGATCGCCCTCGGATACCACGAGGACCAGGTGCCCGTGGACTACCTCAGGGCCCTCCAGAAAGGCTTCAAGCTCAGCTTGGGCGTCCACAAGTCGGAACTGCGTCCCCGCTCCACCGGACCGCAAACTTCGTCCATTGATATGAGGACCCTGAAGCTCGTCCGCAAGGACTAGTCTGGTGTCCCGGAAGTAGCTAGAGCTCGGATCTCGCCATTTTGGCTTCGTCTCGGTCGTGTGCGGTGCTCGGCGTACACACAGTACGCCTGCGCTCCGTGCACTTCCTCGACTTTGCCAAAATGCCGATCTCCTTCGCCCTGTACTACACGGGCTTCGCCGGGATTCGCCTTTGGCGAACCCCTTTCCTCGCCTACTGATCGGTCTCTTTTGCGTTGCCTTGCTTGGCTTTGTGTCAGATCAGATCCCGTCAGTCCTCCAAGTCCTGTGATCCCGTCACAATTCTTTGTGCTGAGAACTTTCAGGAAGACGCACTAGAATTTGAGATGGAAGTCGAGGTCCCACCATAGTCCGGTGCTTCCCACCAAGGGCAGACCGATGGTGAGGGTGGGCGTCGCCAGGCCAAAGAGCTCCAGGCCGCCCCCGAGGCCCGTTCCCAGAAGGAAACCTGATCTGTTGGCGGCGGAGGTCGCGTTGGCGTACCCCGCGTACTGTCCCCCATCGACAAAGGCGAACCCCACGGGGACCACGTCGTG
>JAHFSN010000317.1 GCA_023265735.1 Spirochaetaceae bacterium
TTTTGAGTTTCCTGCCGACCGCATCCTGATCAACTTAAGTCCTGCCGACCTTCCCAAATCGGGGTCGGGGTACGACTTGCCCCTCGCTCTTGCCCTCCTCCACGCCACGGGCCAGTGGAGTCCCCCGTTTCGGCGCCTTCTGGCCATTGGGGAACTGTCCCTCGATGGAGGACTTCGTCCCGTCCCGGGGGTGCTGGCGGGGGCCCAGAAGTGCTTGGCCGAGGGTATCGACGCCTTCGTGGTTGCCGAAGACTCCTTTGTGGAGGCGACCTGCGTGGGGGGAGTCCCCGCCGCCTGCGGCTCTAGCCTCTCGTCCCTCGTCTCAAGTTTGAACGGTCCGATCGTCCTGCCTTCGCCGACAGCCCTGTCCCCGGTAGACCCACCGGCTTTTGAGTGGACCCTCCGAGGCCAGGAGTCCTTGGTCCGGGCCCTGGAGGTCGCGGCGGCCGGGGGTCATTCACTGCTTCTCTATGGGCCGCCCGGCGCTGGGAAAACCCTGGCAGCCCGGGCCCTCGAACCCCTCCTTCCTCCGTTGGAGCCCGAAGCCGCCGTCGAAACGACCCGGCTGTGGTCCCTGGCGGGCATGCTCCCGAGACGGCAGGGGCTCCTGAGTCAGCGCCCCTTCCGGTCGCCCCACCACCATGCCACCGCCGAAGGTCTGCTCGGAGGAGGTAAGCTGATTGGTCCCGGCGAGATTTCCCTGTCTCACCACGGAGTCTTGTTCCTGGACGAGGCCCCGGAGTTTTCCCCCCGGGTCCTCCAGGGGCTTCGGGAACCCTTGGAATCCGGCGAAGTCCGGGTGGTCCGAGCCGGTCGGTCAGCCCGGTTTCCCGCCCTGTTTCAGCTGGTCATGACGGCCAATGCCTGTCCCTGCGGGCAGACGGGCCGGGACCGCGGGGTCTGTTTCTGCTCGGGCCCCGAAATCCGAAGGTACTGGGACCGGATAGGGGGGGCGATCCTGGACAGGGTGGACCTGCGAGTGTTCGTGACCCCCGAACGGCCTGACCGGGTGCTCTCGCGGCCCAGCGCCGACCTCGGTCAGCTCAGGGAATCCGTCCTCGGGGCCAGGAGACGGCAGCGTGCCCGGGGCCAGGGTGCCCTTCTGCCCAATGCCCGCCTCGGAATCCGGCATCTCGAACGGGTTTGTGCCTGTGATTCTGCCAGTCTTGCCTACCTGGCGGAACGGGCCCAGCGGGAGGATTGGTCTTCCCGGGCCCTGCATTCCCTTCTCCGCGTGGCCCGAACCCTTGCCGACCTCGACGACTCAGAAACGGTGCTCAAGGACCATCTCGTGGAAGCCGTTGGTCTGCGTCGTCCCCAGGGCGAGCAGTACTGGGAAGTCTAGCGATAGCCATTCCCGAGGCCGCCGAGTATATTGGCAGCTATGAGACTCTACAGCCGCTCCTCATTGGTCCTCGCGGGGGTCGTCGGAGCCGTGTCGGCCGCCGCCGTGGTTCTGGGTTTGATGTGGTGGTTCTCGGCGTCCACCGAAAGATCGACCGTGGCCACCAAGTTGGAAGGTCCTGCCACCTCCGCTCAGCCGGTGGTCCTCACCGACGAGTATTCCAGCGACGAGAAAGAGAATATCTCCATCTACGAAGACCTGAACGAAGGTGTTGTGAACATTTCAACCCAGGTTATGGGGTACAACTGGTTCTTGGAGGCCGTACCCCAGGACGGGGGCACGGGATCGGGTTCCATCATCGACAAGAAAGGCTACGTTTTGACGAATAACCACGTGGTCGCCAATGCCGACAAGATTCTGATTACCCTGTCCGATGGAGCCCGGTTCGAGGGACACCTGGTAGGCAAAGACGTCGAGAACGATCTGGCCGTTGTGAAGTTCGATCCGAAAGGGCGCAACCTGACCACCATTCCCCTGGGGACCAGCAAGGGACTGAAGGTGGGGCAAAAGGTTCTCGCCATCGGGAATCCGTTTGCCCTCGACAGGACCATGACCACGGGAATTGTGAGCGCCCTGGGACGCCCCCTCAAGGGGGATAACGGCATTGTTCTCCACGAGCTCATTCAAACCGACGCGTCGATCAACCCGGGCAATTCGGGTGGACCGCTGCTCAACAGTCATGGCCAGATCATCGGCATCAACACGATGATCTACAGTCCTACGGGCGGCTCCGTGGGCATTGGGTTCGCCGTCCCCGTCGATACGGCCAGGCGAGTCGTTCCCGAGCTCCTGGCCAACGGCAAGGTCATCCGCGGCTGGATCGATTTCACTCCCGTCCAACTGTTTCCGCAGCTTGTCCAGTACGCGGGTCTCCCCGTCGACAAGGGCATCCTCGTTTCCAAGGTTTCACCCGGCGGGCAGGCGGCCAAATCGGGACTCCGGGGGGGAAGTTCGGACCAGGCTGTCCGGTACGGCCGGGCCATCCTGTACCTGGGCGGAGACATCATCACCGCCATCAATGGCGTGGAGGTCAGTTCTCTCGCCGACCTTTACAGCGCCCTGGAGGCGTCGAAGCCTGGCGACAAGGCGCGGCTGACCGTCTTGAGGGGGACCCAAAAGCTGGATCTCTCCGTGACCCTCGTCCAGAGATCCGACAAGGATCAGCTCGAATGAGGTTCCGGGTCGCGGCTCCTTTTCAGCCTTCCGGCGACCAGGGACCCGCCATAGAAAAGCTGGCAACGGGGGTGAGGCAGGGCCTCAAGTTCCAGACCCTCAAGGGCGTTACCGGGTCGGGAAAGACCTTCACCATGGCCAAGGTCATCGAAGAAACCCAGCTTCCGACCCTCGTGATGAGCCACAACAAGACTTTGGCTGCCCAGCTCTACCGGGAGTTCAAGGACTTCTTCCCCGACAACGCGGTCGAGTACTTTGTGAGCTACTACGACTACTACCAGCCCGAAGCCTACGTCCCGTCCAAGGACCTCTACATCGAGAAAGATTCTTCGATCAACGAAGAAATCGACAGGCTGAGGCTGGCGGCCACGGCCAGCCTCGCCAGCAGGAGGGACGTGATCGTGGTGGCCACGGTGTCGGCCATCTACGGCTTGGGCAGCCCCGTCAGCTACCTCCAGATGGTCCAAGACATTCGCGTCGGCCAGAAGCTCTCCCTCGACGACCTGAGACGAACGCTGATCACCCTGCAGTACGAGCGCAACGACGCCGTCCTGGAACGGGGGACCTTTCGCGTCCGGGGGGAGGTGCTGGAAATTTGGCCCGCCTACCTGGAGGAGGGCTTCCGCATCGAGACAGATTGGGGCGAGGTCAGCCGTCTGCGCCGGTTCCGGGTCCTCACCGGCGACACCATCGAAGAGCTGAACGAACTCTCGATCTTCCCGGCGAAGCATTTTGTTCTCCCCGAAGACGAAGTGAAATCCAGCGTGGGCCGTATCCGGGAGGAACTCGAGGAGCAGGTCGCCAAGTTCCTCGCCGAAGGAAAACCCCTGGAGGCCGAAAGAATCAAGCAGCGGACCGAGTACGACCTCGAGATGCTCGGCGAGATGGGGTACTGCTCGGGGATCGAGAACTATTCCCGGCAGTTGACCAACCGAAAGCCGGGAGAAAGGCCCGCCGTCCTTTTCGATTATTTTCCCGATGAATTCCTCACGTTCGTGGACGAGAGCCACGTGAGCCTCAGTCAGATCCGGGCCATGTACCTGGGTGACAGAAGCCGCAAACAGACCCTGGTTGACTTCTGCTTCCGGCTGCCCTCGGCCCTCGACAATCGGCCCCTGTTCTACGAGGAGTGGGAGAGCCTCCTCGACAGGACGGTGTACGTATCGGCCACCCCAGGGAAGGAGGAGGCCAAGAAGGCCC
>JAHFSN010000318.1 GCA_023265735.1 Spirochaetaceae bacterium
CGCCGTGAAAACCGGAGGCGGACGCTGTTTCACCGCCGTGGGCATCGGCGACTCCTTCGACGACGCCCAGCGCCGGGCGTACCAGGGCGCGGCCCAGGTTTCCTTCCGCGGAGCGTGGTATCGCAAAGACATCGGCTCCAAATTCATCCGCTAGGACCTCGGGGCGCTGGCGGCGCCTCGGGCTCGGCTCAGCCTCCTCACGTAGCTTGCGCTACGCTCCGGGGGCTTCGCTCGCTTCGGCACCACCAGCATCCCCGATCTCCGTCGCGGATGCTGTTACACCTCGCTTCGCTTGTGGGAGGCGCACTTCGCTTGGCTCGTGGTGGCTTGGGCGAAATCCTAGCCCTTGGGGAAAAGCAACTTGACCACCTCTTTCGCGGGATGCCGATTCTCGCCTACGGCTGGATACGTGTGAATATGTAGAGCCGGGTTGAAGTTCAGTTCCAGGATGGTGTACGGCGCGGTGGGCGACGGGTCCTGCCAGTCGGGGAGGATCATGTCGACGCCGCAGATCCGGGCGCCGACGGCGGCGGCGGCTTCCTCGGCCACCCGGGCAAACCGGGGCGGCATGGCGTCGGTGAAGTCGAGGCTGTCACCGCCGGTGCTGATGTTGGAGTTCTTGCGCAGAAAGACCTGCTGGCCGGCCGCGGGGACGTCGTCCGCCGACCAGCCCTGGGCCCCAAGGAACGAGGTCTCCGTCTCGTCGAGGCGGAGCTTTTCCAGGGGCTTGCGGTATCCCTCCCCCCGCCACGGATGCTGGTTCTTGGCGTCGACGAGCTGCCGGATGGACCGGGTACCGTCGCCTACCACGTTGGCCGGGATGCGTTGCAGGATGGCCACGGTGCGGCCGCCGATGACCAGAAACCGGAACTCCAGCCCGGGAGCGAAAGTCTCGATGAGCACCTGGGAGTCGAGGGAGAATCCGAGGGCCAGGGCCTCGTCCCAGGCGGTCGCCGACGCGTCGGCCTCGAGGATGGTAACCCCCTGACCGAAGTTGGTGGCGTTGGGTTTCACCACGGCCTGGCGGCCCCGCCACCGGGCTACGGCGGCCCGGGCGGCCTCGAGGCTGGCGAAGGACTGCCCCTCGGGGACGGCGATTCCCCGCTGCCTCAGGACGATCTTGGTGACCTCCTTGTTTTCCATGACCAGGGCGGCCACGTAGGGGTCGGCCGACGTTCGGGTGGCCTGCTTCACATACTCGGTGCGGCGCCCCCGGTGGAGGCCGACAAAGTTGTCCTGGGCGTCGAGGAGCTCGACCCGGATCCCCCGGCGGTCGGCCTCCTCGATGACCAGCCGGGTGGAAAGTTCCAGGGAGAACCAGTCACGGTGGAGCCGGGCCCGTCCCAGGCCCCAGGCCAGGGGTCCCACGGGCGCCATCAGGGCCACCACGCGGTCCACGGTCCGGAGGGTGCGCCCCTCGATTTGGTCCTGGAACGCGGTCAGGGCGGCCTCGTGCTCCCTTCCGGCCTCTGCCGCGAGGGCGGCCAGGGTCGGTTCCAGGGCCCTCCAGAGGGCCCGGACCTGCCGGGGGGCCCCCCGGGTGCGTCCGAGGCTGCATTGGGTCAGGGACTGGATCGTCCTGCGGATCCGCGGAAGGTCCCGGGGACCAAAACGGGGACTGTCGAGGGCCGCGCAGGCCGCAAAGAAGAGCTCCAGGAACAGGAGGGTGTCCCGGCGGATCCCCAGGGGCGCCAGGGGGTCGAGGTCGAAGATTCGGAACTCCAGGTATTCAACGCCGTCCCGGGCCAGGGCCTCCAGGGTCTGTCCCTTGGCCGACCGTCCCTTGGGACGAACCGCCGCGTAGAGTTCCCGTTCGCTGGCCAGAAGGGCCGTTCCGCCGTCCACCGGGGTCAGGGCCCGGGCAAGTTTCTGGAGGTATTCTTCCAAGGAGTCGTAGCGAAGGTCGACGGCGGCCTCGACCTCTTCGGCCAGGGCGTAGCCGAGGGGTCCCTGACGAACCGATGTGGTCCGGGAACCGCAGCGGACCCCGGCCTCCCCGGCTTCGGCGGACCGAAATGACAGCAGGGCGCCGCGGTACTCGGCGGAGAGCCAGGGACTGGCGGCCAAGAGGTAACTGAGGACGGGCTGGTACCGCAGGAAGTTCCGGGCCAAGGCGAAGGAATCGCCCCCGGGGTGCCGAGGCCCGAAGGAATAGTTGACGTGGATGCCCGACAACACCTGGCGGGCGCCTCCGTGCCGGGCCTCCAGGGTCTTGCGGTAGGTCCGCTGGTCGCCCCAGCCCGGATCGTCTCCGAACCGGGCCGCCTCGGGGCTCTGTCCCCGTTCCCAGACTCCGGGGACGCTGAAGGGCCACAGCAGCTCGGACCCCAGGCGTCCCTGAAGGGTGGATTGGAGGTCCTGGAGCTCGTCGAGGGCCCCGTCGGGCGAGGGATGGACCCCCGTGATCAGCTCGGTCTGGGCCTCGGCCCAGTCGACGGTGATCTTTCGGTGGCCCGGGGGAAACGGATGGCGCGACCGGGCCAGGCGGCCCTCCTCGTCGACCCGGAGCACCTCCCGCTCCAGTCCCCAGTTTGCCGAAAGCCAGTCCTTCGAGAGTTTCACGATACTACACTCCTACAACTATCGAAATCTAGGGAGAAAAAAAACTCAGCCGAGAAACGCCTTCAGCCGGTCCCAGGCCCCAGGGTTCATCTGGCAGCACACCGACTGCCCGCGCCGGGCCGTCGTGATGAGACCCGCCGACTCGAGTTCCTTGATGTGGTGGGACACCGTGGAGGGGGAGAGACTAAGCTGTTCGCAGCAGCGGCTGAACGCCTTCGTCGCCCCCGGATCGTCGGCAGGGCTCTGTTCGGTCATCTCCCGGATAATCCCCAGGACCCGGAGCCGCTGTTCCGACGAGAGGGCCTTGAAGAGTCGGGCCGCTTCGTTCAATTCCATAGTTCGAAAATATTCGAACTCTCTCTTTGTGTCAAGCTCCCAGCAACGAGCGAAGCGAAGCTGCCCCCGGAAAGCCCGTGAGCAGCTCAACCCGCGAAGCGGGTTCACTCCAGATCGTGCGACGAAGGTCAAGCGACGGAGATCGCTGTTTTGGCAAAGCCGAACAAGGCGAGTACCGCAGGCGTACAATTAGTACGCCGAGGAACGCAGTCCGCCGTGAGGCGAAGCCAAAACAGCGAGATCCTAGCTTGAGAACCACCGGACGACGCCCACTTTGTTGCGGCGACCGTTGTAGATCATGCCGCCATTCCAATACTCCAGGGCGGCGATGAGGCTGTTGCCGCCGTCGAGCTCGTCGCTCTTGGGTCCCCGGTAGCTGGCCAGGTCGAGGAAAGTGTCGAAGTCCTGTTCGAAGAGGGCAGTCTGCCGGCGGCGGAAGAAGTCGTTCCATAGATCGAGGTCCACGAACCCGGGGCCCTCGTCCTCGACGATGAACCGAGCCCGGTGGCGCAGGTCGTACCAGATGCGGATGGTCTTCGACGGATCGGAGCCGTTTCCGTGCTTGATGCCGTTCTTGATGAGTTCGGACAGCTGCTGTTCCAGAAGATTTCCTTCGAGGAAGGCCTCGGGGCAGCCGGTCAGGACGTCGGCGGCGTACTTGCGGACCAGGCCTAGGTCGCTGGGGTACTCGACGTACCTCATGCCCTGGGCGTCGAAGAGCTCGTTCCGGTCGTCGACGATGAGTTTGCGGACAATGAGAATGGGTTCCATCCTTCAGCCCCAGTCCTTCAACACGGCGTCCACGGAAGGGGCTGGCTTGAGGAGCGTGACGATGTTGCTCATCTCCAGCACCTTCTTCGGAGAACCTGTCAG
>JAHFSN010000319.1 GCA_023265735.1 Spirochaetaceae bacterium
ACCGTCCACGTGAAGATGAAGGCCAAGGCCTGGACCGAGGCCGAGGTGCAGAACGTGCTCCACTTCTTCCTCGACCACCAGGGCGGTTCGCCCCTGGTCCTCCACCTGACCAACGGCACCCGGGAGCTCAAGATCCGGGCCCCGGGGGGCGTGAGGGTGGCCTCGAGCCAGGACGTCCTCGACAGGTTTGGGACCCAGAGCTGGGCCGACAGGGTGTGGCGGGATTGAAGTTCAGAGAAGAAGAGGTTCAAGCGGAGCCGCGGGGGTGGCGGAGGCACGGAGCCTGAGAAGGATGTGACAGGACGGACAGGATGGGAAAGGCGCGGAAGAAGGAAGACCGGGCCAGCAAAACCCAGGTTCGGTCTTGATAGTCTCTCCGCCACACTCTGGAGTCTCTTCGGGGTTCAGCGCCCGTTCGCTTCGTTCTCTCAAGGCGCAAAGTACGCAAAGAAGCCATGGGGCCGACTCGGAGTCGCCTCTGTCCGGACGCCCTTTTCGAACTTCGCGTCCTTGGCGTCTTGAGCGAAGCGGGCGGTTCATTTTCTTCACGAGGCCGAACTTCGGTCTCGATAGTCCCTCGGAGAGGCTCCGGAGACTCAAAATCAGTCTCGATAGTCTCTCTGACACACTCCGGAGACCCTCGCTCAGTCTCGATAGTCTCTCGGAGGCACTCCGGAGACCCAACTTCAGTCTCCCTAGTCTCTCCGACACACTCCGAAGACCCGGGCTCGGTCTTCATAGTCTCTCGGAGACGCTCTGGAGAGCCGGATTCGGACTCCAGAGTCTCTGGGACACACTCCCGAGACCCTCGTTCACTCTTGATAGTTTCTCGAAGGCGACGTATCACCTGACTTTCCCACTCTCGGGGTCTGTGAGATAATCTCCATTATGAAAGTCCTCGCCATCAATGGAAGCCCCCACGAGTCCGGGAATACGCGCCACGCACTGAACGTCGTGGGGAAGGAACTGACCGACAGCGGTATCGAGTTCGAAGTCCTGCACATCGGAAACAAGATGATCCGCGGCTGTGCCGCCTGTTCCTCCTGCGGGAAGAACCGCGATGAAAAGTGCGTCCTGACCGGGGACGATCTGAACCGGTGGGTGCAGAGGGCCAAGGAAGCCGACGGGATTCTCCTGGGGTCGCCGGTGTACTTTGCGGGAATACCGGGGACCATGAAGTCCTTCCTGGACAGGCTGTTCTACGTGTCCTCCTCCAACGGAGGCCTGTTCAGGCAGAAGGTGGGAGCCGCCCTGGTGGCCCTCAGACGATCGGGGGCTCGTCAACATTTGACACCCTGAACCACTACCTTCACTACTCAGAGATGGTCATCGCAGGCTCCAACTACTGGAACATCATCCACGGGAGGGTCCCTGGCGAAGCCGCCCTGGACGCCGAGGGGAACCAGACGCTGCGAGTTCTGGGAAGGAACATGGCGTGGCTTCTCCAGATGAAGGACGCCACGGCTGGGTCAGTCGCTGTCCCGGTCCAAGAGAAGAAAGAAGCCACCAACTTCATTCGTCCTTGAGGGTTGTTCCCGGGCATCGAATGCTACCTTTGGTCGAATGGCGGGCAAAGCGATGCCGTGCGGTCGAGGGCGCCGGAGACCGGCATTGGGGCCAAGCCCTAGACCGCCTGCGGATCCAAGTGGACCAGAATCGAATTCGGCGCCGTGAAGAAATTCATGTTCCAAGGGTTCTTTTCCAGGAACAGTTTCCGGATCTGTCCGTAGAGCGGCCGGGTCGGAGGAACGAGGGCCGCGGTGACCGGCTGGATGCGGTACGACCAGTCCAGGGGTTTCTCGAGGTCGTACGACGCCCGGAAGTCCACGGCGAACACCGCCCGATTGTCGCGCTGCAGGTTCTGGGCCTTGAACGAGGCGGGGTCGGTCACAAAGAAGATGTCGCCGCGGTCCGACGACAGGAAGGCCATCACCGTGGAATGGGGCCGCTGGGGCCCCCGGGTCACCAGGACGCCGAGGCTCTCCTTGGCTTCCAGGTCGCTCAGGCCGCTGACGCCCTCCAGGGCCGAGGAGCCCAGAGCCCGGGAAGGACGGGGGTCGGGAAAGAATTGAAAGCCCGGGGCCTGGTATCTTCCCACTCTCTTGTCCGAGTAATAGATCTCAAACTGCTGGGGTCTCACCTGGGCGGTGCCCCGGTCCACGCCCACCACGTCCCCCTTGAGGGAGGTCCGGTAGATGGGCAGTTCGGGGGTGATCCGGGCCACGTCCATGCGGCTGTCGAGCTGCACCGTCACCGCGTCGCCCACCGCCAGGGCGTGGTCGTGGGTGAACTGCAGGAGCAGTCCATCGTCGTCGTCGATCATGGCGGCGGCCACCACCACGACGAGGTCGGAACCTCGGTAGGACGCCACAACGGCATATGTATTTCGGGGCAAAAAATCCCTCAGAAGACCCATGGGCCCCTCCTGGTATGACATTAACATGAACCGGGGGGACCGTCCAACTCGGCCCTCTTCCCTCGGCTGGGCAAAAGCATTACCCTTAGCACCATGAACTGGCTCCCCCTGATCATGAGCGGCGTGTCGTCCGTCCTCCAGGTCTACATGCTCCTCCTCATTATCCGCATCGTCCTCACCTGGGTGTCCATGGACCACGGCCACCCCGTCATTGGTCTTCTGGGCTCCGTCACCGATCCCTACCTGAACTGGTTCCGCCGGTTCCGGTTCCTGATCCTGGGGAACATCGATTTCACGCCCCTGGCCGCCCTGCTGGTGCTGAACTTCTTCTCGAGCCTGGCGCGGATGATTGGGGTCTACGGACAGGTCACCCTGGGCATCGTCCTCACCATTTTGGTCCGTTTAGTGTGGGACACCTTCTCGGTCTTCTTCCTGCTCCTGGGCGTCCTGGCCCTGGTCAGGTTCCTGGCCGTCCAGTTCCGGTGGGGAGGCGCCGCCATCTGGGCGTACCTCGACGCCGTCCTCCAGCCCCCGGCCATGGCCCTGGGCCGGATGGTGCGGCCCAAGAGCTTCCTGCCGTACACGACCACCCTTCTCCTCCTCACCATCGTCAACCTCGCGGGTTGGGCCCTCGGGGAATTCCTCCTCATCCCCCTCGTCAGCCGAGCCTTCCTCTCGCTCCCGGTGTGAGGCGTCGGTGCTCCTGGGGGAACTGACGGTTTCGGTCAGCCGGCTCAAGGGAGCCGGTCCGGCCGCCGTCCGGGATCTGGGCAAGCTGGGCATCGGCACCGTGGCCCAACTTCTAGAGCACCTTCCCCGGGACCACGTGAACCGCCGCGACGAAGTCACCTTCCGCCAGGCCACCGGCGGCCGGTCGGCCAACACCGTGGCCCGGGTCATTCTCCACTCCCACTTTGGCCCCCCGCACCGGCCCGTCCTCAAGCTCCACCTCGAGGATCGCGAGGGGACGGTGGCCGAGCTTCCCTGCTTCAACCGTCCCTTTCTCCAGAAGACCTGGCCCGTGGGGGCCTGGGTGTGGGTGTTCGGGGCCCCCGAAGTCAAGTTCGGAAGCCTTCAGATCGCGTCGTTCGACCTCGACCTCCCGCCGCCGGGGTACGAACCGGGCACCCCCCTGGGAGACTCCGGCACCCTCGTCCCCCTCTACCCCCTGGCCGGCACCCTCAACCACGCCGTGGTGGCCAAGCTGGTGGGCCAGGCCTGGCACGACTACATCCCCGAACCCCTCGAGGACGAGCTTCCCCCCGACTACACCCGGCAGCACGGGCTGTGGCCCCTCGACCGGGCCCTGCGGACCATCCACCACCCCGCGTCGCTTTCTGACCTGG
>JAHFSN010000320.1 GCA_023265735.1 Spirochaetaceae bacterium
TAGTGTCCGGGAGTCCAATCGAAACTCCGTCCGCCGAGGGCCGTCCGTTTCACCCCCTGGGCGAGAAGTCCAAACCCGGGGGCATACACATCGGTCACGGGTTCTGTGGTCATTCCACATGAGACCAGTTTCAGACCTTCCCAGGGGACGTGCACGATCGCCCGGTCAGCCGCCTCGATATGCCGACCCAGCAGGCCCCGAATTTCCTCAAGCCATTCCATCGCTCCATGGAACAGCAACTCTCCCCCAACCGCAAGATGCGTCGCTGTCTGGCCCGGAACTTTGACAGGATTGTGCAAGAAGTCGACATGATTTTTCTACGCGTTTTGCCCGTGACCCCGTAACTCTGAGCCAAGGAGAATTCCATGAGTCAAAATCCAGAACCCGCATTCCCGTTGCGGGAGAAGCGCGTGGTGGTGATCGGGGGGACGACGGGCATTGGTTTCGCCATCGCCGAACTCGCCAGTTCCCTGGGAGCAAAGGTGGTGGTCGGCTCCAGGAGCCTCGACAAGGTCGGAGCTGCCATCAAACGTCTCCCTGGGTCCACGGGTCATGCCGTCGATCTGGCCGACGAGACCAGCGTGATCCGGTTCTTTGAAGGCGTCGGCGCCTACGACCACCTGGCCGTCACCGCCGGCGACTGGGATACACCCATGTTCGGCTCCATCCGCGACCTCGACTTTGAGCAAGCGAAAGGTCTCCTCACAGTACGTTTCTGGGGGGTCTTGGCCGCCGTGAAACACGGCATTCGGACCATCGCCGCGGACGGGTCGATTACCCTCACCAGTGGCCTGTTGGCCCAGCGACCCCGCCCAGGCACGGTGATGGCGACGGCCTTAGGAGGGGCCCTGGAGCACTTGGCCAAGGCGCTGGCCATGGACCTCGCCCCGATCCGAGTCAACGCCGTGTCTCCGGGGCTTATCCTGACCGACGTGGTGAAGCAACGTTCCTCGGCGGCCGTCGAGGCGATGGTGGCCCCCCTTCCCTTGCCCCGGACCGGCACGCCCCACGAGGCTGCGAAGGCCTACACGTACCTCATGACCAACGGGTACGCCACCGGGCAAGTACTTGCCGTCGAAGGGGGAGGATTGCTGATCTAGGGACACGCCGCCAAGCGTCTTCGCTCTGCAGAGGTGCCAAAAGAAACAGCCGCCCGAAGGCGGCTGTTTCTTTCCATTCAAAAGATCATTTCACGTAGAGGGGCCGCGGCGTGTAGTGCGTGTGCAGCAAGTGGTGCGACTTCTCCGAGAGGGGCTTGCCCAGGAATTCCTTGTACATGTTCTGGACGGCCGGATTCTCGTGGCTGACCCGGATGGCCGAGTTCACATCGTCCTTGTAGATTCCTGCGGTCCGCTTCGCCCGCACCTCGTCGGTGGAGCCGTAGGGCTGGCCGCCTCCCGAGATGCAACCGCCACGGCACGCCATGACTTCGATGAAGTGGAAGGGGAGTTCCTTTCCGGCGGCCTTGGCGGCCTTCACCTGTTCCATGACGTCCTTGACGTTGGCCATGCCGTGGGCCACGGCAAACTTGACCTCGATCTCCTTGCCGCCGGCCGGAATCTTCACGCTGGCGACCTTCACTCCGTCCATTCCTCGGGCGGCCTCGATATCGACCTTGCCCAGGTTCTTGCCGCTGACCATGAAGTACGCGGTCCGGAGGGCCGCCTCCATGACGCCACCGGTGGCCCCGAAAATGGTGCCGGCGCCGGTGTAGGCCCCCAGGGGGCTGTCAGCGGGCTCATCGGGCAGGGCCGCAAAGTCGATGCCGGCCTGCTTGATCATCCGGGCCAGCTCGCGGGTGGTCAGGGAGAGGTCCACGTCGGCCTCGCCCGACGACCGCATGTCGTCGGACCGCTGGATCTCGAACTTCTTCGCGGTGCAGGGCATGATGGCCACGGACACGATGTCCTTGGGGGCGATCTTTTCCTTTTCCGCGTAGTAGGTCTTCACCATGGCACCCATCATCATCATGGGACTCTTGGCCGTGGAGAAGTTGGGGATCATGGTGGTGTGGTACTTCTCGAGGTAGTCGACCCAGCTGGGGCAGCACGAGGTGATGAGGGGGAGCTCGCCGCCGGTGGTGAACCGCTGCACGAACTCGCTGGCCTCCTCCATGATGGTCAGGTCGGCCGACAGGTTGGTGTCGAAGACCTTGGCGAAGCCCAGGCGGCGCAGGGCCGCGTAGACCTTGCCGGTCACGATGGTTCCGGGCTCGAGGCCAAATTCCTCACCCAGGGCCACGCGGACCGCCGGGGCGATCTGGACCACCACGTGCTTGCTCTTGTCGCGCAGGAACGACCAGGCCTTCCGGGTCTCGTCGACCTCGGTGATGGCGCCCACGGGGCAGTGAGCCGAGCACTGCCCGCACTTGATGCAGGGGCTCTCGGCCAGGGTCACGTCGCCGGCGGGGGCGATGCGGGTCTGATCACCGCGGTTGAGGAACTCCAGGGCCCAGACATCCTGCATCTGCTGGCAGACCAGGACGCACCGACCGCAGCCGATACACTTGCTGGGGTGCAGCTGGACCGAGGGGGTCGACAGGTCGGGCGGCAACCGGCGGACGTTGTACTGAAAGGGCACGTCCCGGATGCCGAACTCGGCGGCGATGGTCTGCAGTTCGCAGCAGCCGCTCCGAGGACAAGTGAGGCACTCCTGGGGGTGGTTGGAGAGGATGAGTTCCAGGGTCGTTCGCCGCGTCTCGACGATGTCGGGATCGTGGGTGATGTAGTTCTGGCCTTCGACGACGTCTGTCGTACAGGCCCGGACCAGTTTCGGCGAACCCTCGACCTTGACGACGCAGATACCGCACGCGCCCCAGGCCTTCAGGTCGGGGTGGGCACAGAGCGCCGGGATCTTGGTGTCGGCGGCCTTGGCGGCCTTGAGGACGCTGGTTCCGGCCGGCACAGTTACGGGTTTGCCGTTGATTTTGATGTTGACGGTCTTCACGTTCTTCCTTCTCCCTTACGACACCAGCACGGCGCCGAACTTGCAGCTGTCGAAACAAGCTCCGCACTTAATGCACTTCGACGAATCGATTTCGTGCGGAGACTTCCGTTCCCCCGCGATGCAGTTCACCGGACACTTGCGAGCACAAACCGTGCACCCGATGCACTTCTCTTTGTTGATGCTGTAGGTCACCAGATCCTTGCACTTGCCGGCCCGGCACTTCTTGTTTTCGATGTGCTCCATGTACTCCTCGCGGAAGTACTTGAGGGTCGACATGATGGGGTTCGGGGTGGTCCCGCCGAGCATACACAGCGACGCCCTCTGCATGGCGAAGCCGATCTGCTCCATGGTGGCGATGTCTTCGAGGGTGCCCTTCCCCTTGGAGATCTTGTCGAGGATATTGAGAAGCTTGCGTCCGCCGATCCGGCAGGGGGCGCACTTCCCGCAGCTCTCTTCGACCGAGAAGTCCAGGTAGAACTTGACCACGTCGATGATACAATCCTCTTCGCTGAGGACGATCAGACCGCCGGAGCCCATCATCGAACCGGCCTTGGTCAAGGACTCGTAGTCGATGGGGGTGTCGAGGTACTGAGCCGACAGAACGCCGCCCGACGGGCCCCCGGACTGGACGGCCTTGAAGGCCTTGCCGCCCCGGATGCCGCCGCCGATGTCGTACACGATTTCGCGGAGGGTGGTTCCCATGGGGACTTCCACCAGACCGGAGTTGTTGATGGCTCCGGTCAGGGCGAAGACCTTGGTGCCCTTGCTCTTTTCGGTACCGATG
>JAHFSN010000321.1 GCA_023265735.1 Spirochaetaceae bacterium
CTGGGTGCCGTGGGCGATGAGGTACGACGTCGCGGCCACCCGATCCGGGGCTGCGGCCTGGGACAGAACTTCGGGGAGGATTCGGCTGCTCATGAGGGCCGCCGAGTTGACCTGGTCCGGTTCGGTCAGGGCAACGCTTGACGCTAAGATGCCCCCCTGGCTGAAACCTACCAAACGGACCCGGCCGGCCTCGACCTGGTAGAATTGCCGGGCCCAAGACAGGAATTCCAGGAGCCGAACCCGGCTCTTCTCGGCCTCGACCGCGTCGATCACCGGGCCCTCGGGGGTAAACTGGACGGGAAACCAGCCGTAGGACCGGGGCCCGAACACCAGCGGCGCCCGGACGCTCAGGACCAGATCCTCGGGACGGAAGGCGTCTTCCAAGGAGAACAGGTCCTCCTCGTTACTCCCCACGCCGTGGAGGAGTACCACGAGACCGGCGTTTTCCTTGGCGGGCCGAACAAGGTATTCCAGGGGCGCCTTCACCGAAAGTCCTCGACCCGCAGGGCTTCCGGGGGAACTCCCCATTCTCGCAGGGATTGTCCGACTCCTTCCACAAACCTGGCCGACCCGGCGATGTAGAACAGAGCGTTGGGTTCGTCCTCCACGGTACGCGACAGCACGGCGCCCAGACCCCCTCGATGGACGCGTTCTTGGCGTCCGCCCCAGGGTTCTATCTCTTTCTGGTACAAGAACTCGTCTCTGGCCACGTGGATGAGGTGCCAGTCGATGGGCAGCTTGCCCAGGACGATTTTGCGCAGCAGTGAACGCACGGGCGTGATCCCCAGGCCCCCGGCCAGAAACACGATCTGCCGAGGGAGGGGGTCGCCCAGGACAAACTCCCCCTTGACCTTGAAGAGGTGGGCCGTTTCCCCGACTTGCAGGGCCGCCAGCTTCTTCTTGTAGTCGCTGGCCGAAGCCAGGTCTACCGAGAACTGCAGGTACCCTTCCTCGGGGACGGACGCGATGGAAAGATGCCTGACGTTTTCTCGGCCTGGGGGGCTGGCGGGTGCCAGAACGTGGGCGTATTGCCCGGGGAGGAAAGAGATGGGGTCGGAGGTCTTGAACCGCAGGGTGTACACCTCTGCGAATTCGTGAACCCTTTCCGTGAGCTGGATGGGAAAGAAGCCGTTGGTCACCATGAGCACAAAGGTCGGGATTTTTTGGCCGGATGACAACTGGACCGGCGCCGCCTGCGGAAGAACCTTGGCCAGGGCCCCGACTAGTTCCGGTCCAAGAAGCGCTTCACCTGTTCCAGGAGTTCCGCCGCGGGGACGAAGGCCCGGCGGGTCTCGGGGACCGAGGCCAGGAACAGCGAGCCGTAGTTCTTTCGGACGAGGCGGGTATCCAGGACGATGACGACTCCCGAATCGTCGGTGTGCCGGATGAGGCGGCCAAAGCCCTGCTTGAACCGGGTGACGGCCTCGGGTAGGCTGAAGTTGAGGAAGCTGTCGAGCCCCCGGCGCTCCAGGTCTTCCATCCGGGCCGCCAGCACGGGGTCCGAGGGTACCCGGAACGGGAGCCGGCACAGAACAACCAGACGCAACGTGTCCCCGGGGCTGTCGACCCCTTCCCAGAAGCTGTCGGTGGCGAACAGCACGCTGGTGATTTCGGTCTTGAACCGTGCCAGGAGCCTACCTCGTTCCTCCTCCCCCTGACGGTAGACGCTGATTCCCTGGGCCGCCAGGACGGGCTGAACCTTGGCGTAGGCAGACCTCATGCTCTCGTAGCTGGTGAACAGGATCAGGGCGCTCCCCCCGCTGGCCCGCAGAAGCTCCGGCAGGTAGCTTTCGAGCCGCCCCTGGTAAGAATCTTGGTCGGGGGACGGAAAATCTACAGGACACCCCGTGAGAACGCGGTTCTGGTAGTCAAAGGGAGACGGAAAAAGGCCTGACATCCGCCGTTCGGAGTCGACAAGGTTCAGACCGACCCGGCTGGCCCAATACTGAAACTCCCCCTGGACCGCCAGGGTGGCGCTGGTCATCAGGACGGTGCCGTAGGGTTCGTAGACGGCCTGAAGCATGAGCTTGTCGACGTTGAGGGGCGAAATCACCAGTTCCACGTGGGCGTTCCCGAACCCGTCCCGGGCCCGGTCCAGCCAGTAGACACTGCCGGGGTCCTGGTCGAAGGTTCGGCAGCGGTCGATGGTCTTGCTCAGGGCGTCAAGTTTGCGGCCGATGGTCTTGACCTCCCAGGCTTCGGGGGGAACTTCCCGCTCTTCTTCCCAGACTTCGGCCAATCTTTTGCACAGCTCGGCCAACTGGAGCAGGGGCTTCTGGAGTTCCACCAGGGGACCGACGAGCTTCTCGAGGGCGCGGCTCCCTTCGTCGCCGGCCAGTCGCAGGCTGTAGGCCCCGCCCAAGACGCCCAGGGCCGCCACGTTGTACAGGTCGGCCTTGTCGGTGACCTCGGAGACCAGCTGGGGAAACTGGCTGAAATCGATGGTCTCGGTGCCCAGGCCCTGGAGGGTGAGGACGATGCCCGAGGCCCTTCCCCTTCGGGTCCGGTAGAGGCGGCCCAGGAGCTTGCCCAGGAAAGGTCGGTTGAACTCGGCGCTGAAATAGCTGGTGGCGCTCTTCTCGATGTGGTGGGCCTCGTCGAGGACGATCCTCTGGAACGGCGGCAGGACGGCGGTGGCGTCGACCCCGAAGCCGTTCATCCTTAGGGAAAGGTCGGCGAAGAGGAGGTGGTGGTTGGCCACGAGCAGCCCCGCCCCCGCCGCTTCCTTCCGGGCCCGGGCGAGGAAGCAGCCGTCCTTTTGGTTGCAGCGGACCCCGCTGCAGGCGTCCTGGTCGCTGCAGACCCGTCCCCAGAGGGCGTCGTCGGGGACGAACCCCAGCTCGGCCACGTCGCCGGTTCGGGACTGCCCCGCCCATTCGGCGATGGCGTTCAGCTGGTCCACGGGCACGGTGCTCTCGAAGTTCACGTCCTTGAGCTCGTCGGCCAGCCGATGGGGGCAAAGGTAGTTCCGGCGGCCCTTCACCAGCACGGCTTTGACGTTGGTCCCCAGGGCCTTCTGGACGACCGGAATATCCTTCTCGAAGAGCTGCTGCTGGAGGTTGATGGTTGCGGTGCTCACCACCACCCTTTCCTTGTTGCTGGCCGCCCACAGGAGTGATGGAATCAGGTAGGCGAAGCTCTTCCCGACCCCGGTACCCGCCTCGGCGGCCACGATGCCGTCTTCGTTGAACCCGCGGACGAAGAGCTTCAGCAGGTCGACCTGGCTGGGGCGGCTCTCGAAGGTCCCCAGCAGCTTCTGGAAACTTCCTCCTGGCAGGAGGTGGGCCGCGGCGGTTCCGGAGGGAAGCGGCTCGTGGGGCAGAACCTGGATGGGCTCGCCGACGGCGAAGCAGTCGCTGGCGTCGTTGTTGATGATCCAGAAGCCTATCCCCTGCTGTCCCAGGCCGCTGGCCACCGCCAGGTCGGCACCGGAGGGCAGGAGGATGCCCGAGGGGTGGTTGTGGATCACCACGTCGCCCTGGCTCATGTGGGGGGCCAGGGCCGGGACCGCGTCGCGGGTTCCCCGGGCCACGGCCTTCACCCGGACGACCCTGGTGGTCCCCGGATCGACAAAACCCACGAACAGCACCTCGTTCCCGGACGCATCGAGGATCTCCTGGGCCATGAGGGAGGTGACTTCTGGGGAAAACCGGTCCTGAAAGTCCATCAGGCCAGTTCGGACACCAGGGACGTGAGGAGGGTCTGCAGCGATCCCTC
>JAHFSN010000322.1 GCA_023265735.1 Spirochaetaceae bacterium
GAGACTCTGCTCTCGCAACGTGGCCGGGCAGGAACTCCTCAATGCCTTTCAGCACGGCGGGTTCTTTGTCGTAGATTTTGACCGTCCCCTCAAACTGCCCCGACCTCGCCCATCCCGCGAGAAGGATCCGGGCGACCCTGCCTCCTCCCACCACTCCTATTGTCATCTGTTTCACCACACTCCTCCTGGCGATTCTTAATATGTTTCCAATATTGGAAACTAATCCGCATTAGTCAAGAGAAAAATTGACAAAGTTTCCAAAAAGAGAAACATTCTAGGTATGGAAGCGGACGACACGAAGAGGCTGGAGCAAACGGCCGAGGTGCTGAAGGCCATGGGACACCCCATGCGCTTGGCGATGCTGGAAAAACTGAAAGTCGAGCCCTGGTGCGTTTGTGAGTTGGCCGAATCCCTCGGACTCAACAAATCCATCGCCAGCAAGCACCTCTCGCTCCTGCACGAGGTGGGCTTGCTCTCGGTGCAGAAGACCAAGACCAAGGTGATCTACACCCTGCGGGCGCCCTGCGTGGTGGATATGGCCCGCTGCGGCTACGAAGCGACCACGAAACCCACGTCCTAACGGATTTCTCACGACCGAGATCTTGTAGTCGTTCGTACAATCGCATATATATGCATATATGAAAACGGTGGAATACCTGAAGGCCCTGGCCGACGAAACGCGACTGAGAACGTTTCGAGCGTTGGCCGAAGCCGGCGTGGGACTTTGCGTGGCCGAAATGGCCGACATCCTCCGGAAGCCCCAGTACGCAGTGAGCCGAAGCTTCATTGAGCTGCGGAAGGCTGGGCTGCTCGCCGAGGAGCGCCAGGGCAAATTCGTCTACTACGCGGTGGTTTCGGACTCGGCAGTCCAGACCCTGGGAATCTGGGCTCTTCAGAACTGCCGCTGCGGCGAGGCAATCAGAAATCCCGACGGCTCGGGTTCTCCTGGGGGCGAGCCGTGCCAGTACGACTCCGAAAGGCTGCGGTGGAGGCTGGCCCTCCGCGAAAAGGACAAGACGCCAATCACGAGGCCCGGGGAGAAGGACGGCCTGGACTCGAGGCCCCGGGTTCTATTTGTCTGCATCCACAACTCGGCCCGGAGCCAGCTGGCCGAGGAATACCTTCGGCAACTGGCCGGGGAGCGGTTCGTCGTTGCCAGCGCAGGCCTCACTCCCGGAAAGCTCAATCCCCACGTCGTGGCCGTTTTACAGGAAGACGGAATCGATATCTCCGGCAAGAAGACCCAGGCCGTGGCCGACCTGTTTCGCCGCGGCGAGACGTATCACTGGGTCGTGACGGTGTGCAGCCGGGAAGCCGAAGAGAACTGCCCCGTGTTCCCGGGCCCCGTCCGGCGCCTCTCGTGGCCCTTTCCCGACCCGGCCGGGTTCACCGGTTCTTCCGACCAGGTCCGGGCCCAGGTAGAGGACCTGGCCCGTCAGATCAAAGCCAGAGTCCAGCAATTCGTTGCCCAGCAGAAAGAAAAGGAGATCTTATGAACAAGGAACGCGCCCTGGTGATCTGCATCCACAACAGTTCCCGCAGCCAAATGACCGAGGAGTACCTGCGCCGGTTCGCCGGCGACGTTCTCGAGGTTGAGAGCGCGGGTCTCGAGCCCGGGGTCATCAACCCCGTCGTCACCGAACTCCTCAAAGAGGAGGGGCTCGATATCAGCGGCAAGAAGACCCAGAGCCTGTTCGATCTGCACAAGGCCGGCCGGCATTTCGAGTACATCTTCGCGGTCTGTGACCCCGAGGCCAAGGAGAGGTGTCCCATCTTCCCCGCGGAAAAGAAGCGCATCCATTGGCCGTTTCCCGACCCGTCGAAGGCCACAGGCACCCTCGAGGAGAAGATGAACACCGTTCGCCCCATCCGCGACGACATCAAGAAGGCCGTTCAGGATTGGGTGGCCGAGTACCGCCAAACTCGAGGAGTCCACTGATGTCGTTTTTTGAGAAGTATCTCTCCGTCTGGGTTCTGCTTTGCATCGGGATAGGGGTGGCCGTGGCCCAGTTCGTCCCCCTCGTCCCCGCCACATTGGGTTCCTGGGAATACGCCCACGTGAACTTGCCGGTGGCCGTTCTGATCTGGGTCATGATCTACCCCATGATGCTCAAGGTGGACTTTCACGCCCTCCGGGGAGTGAAGAACCAGCCCAGGGGCATCGGCATCACCCTGGTCGTGAATTGGCTGATCAAGCCCTTCACCATGTTCGCCATCACCTGGCTGTTCGTGAAGGTGCTCTTTGCCCCGTGGATCGACGCTCTGAAGGGGACAGAATACGTGGCGGGAGCCGTCCTTCTCGGGGCGGCGCCGTGCACGGCCATGGTCTTCGTCTGGTCGTACCTCACCAAGGGCGACGGTGCGTTCACCCTGGTCCAGGTGGCCCTCAACGACCTGATCATGCTGGTCGCGTACGCCCCCATCGTCATGCTCCTCTTGGGCATCGGGGGCGTTGCCGTTCCCCTCGACACCGTGCTTCTCTCGGTGGGGCTCTACGTGGTGGTGCCCCTGGCCGCCGGGTGGTTCAGCCGGGTGCTGATCGTTCGGGCCCAGGGAAAGGCTTGGTTCGACGAAAAGTTCGTTCCAGCGGTGGGCCAGCTGCCGGTCTACGGACTGCTGCTGACCCTGGTCCTCCTCTTTAGCTTCCAGGGGGCGACCATCCAGTCCCACTGGCTCCACATCCTCCTCCTTGCCGTCCCCCTGACGCTCCAGACCTTCGTCAACTTCGGCATCGCGTTCGGGGCCGCCCGGCTGTTCCGGGTTCCTCACAACATCGCCGGACCGTCGGCCCTGATTGGCGGTTCCAACTTCTTCGAGCTGGCGGTGGCCGTGGCCATCAGCCTCTTCGGGCTCACCTCGGGGGCGGCCTTGGCCACGGTGGTCGGTGTCCTGGTGGAGGTGCCCGTCATGCTGGCCTTGGTGGTCCTCGTGAATCGCAGCCGGGCCGGGTGGCCTACCCGGGTGACCAATCCCGGGCTATGATCGGGGGCATGAAGAACACCTTCGATTTGACGGGAAAGCGCGTCTTGGTGACCGGTGGAACTCGGGGTATCGGTCTGGGGATCGCCCGGGCCTTCGTCGAGCAGGGAGCTCGGGTGGCCGTCGCTGCCCGGGACGGAGAGGCGGTCCGTCGTGTCGCCCAAGATCTCTCGGCCCTCGGCGTTCCGATGGATGTGAGCCAACCCGCTTCCGTGGAGGCGGGATTTCGAGCCCTCGCCGACAAGTTCGGCGGCGTGGACATCCTCGTGAACAACGCGGGGACGGCCAACAGCATCGCGTTCTCGGACCTCGACGAAGACGCCTGGGACCGGGTCCTGGACACCAATCTGAAGGGAGTCTACCGCTGCTGTCGGGCAGGACTGGGGCTCATGGAGAGGGGCGGGGCGGTGGTCAACATCGCGTCGATCTCGGGTTCCCTGGTCAACGTTCCCCAGTTTCAGGCGAACTACAACACGTCCAAGGCCGGAGTGATCATGCTGACCAAATCGCTGGCCGTCGAGTATGCCCCCCGGGGGATTCGGGTCAACAGCGTCAGCCCGGGGTACACCCTGACGGACATGAACCGGCGGCCCGAGGTGGCCGATCTCATCGCGGTCTGGAAGGACCGCACACCCCTGAAGCGGTTGGCCGAAATCGACGAAATCGCGATGCCCGTGCTGTTCCTCGCATCGCCGATGAGCTCGTTTGTCACGGGCCATGATTTCGTGGTGGATG
>JAHFSN010000323.1 GCA_023265735.1 Spirochaetaceae bacterium
GGACCACGATAGGACGGTATTCAAGTAGTACACCCCCGCCGATGAGGGCCGGGAACCGCAGGAAAACAGCAGCAGAGGAACCAGCCAGATCAGCCCTTTCACGCCCACTATTAAACTCCCCTTGATCTCAAATTGAACTCCCTTTAACCCAGCGCTTTGTAACCGAATGCTAACGTAATTCCAGAAATAAGGTCTTGACCGACCCCGGGGCGTCGCTCTGGAAAACGTACAGGAGGATTTTACATGAAAAGGATTGCTTTATCCCTCGTGGCCCTCGCCCTTTTCGGTGCGCTGGCCGTCGCGGAGGATGCCGCTCCGGTGGCGAAGATTTCCGGTTACGTGGAAAGCGGACTCTACGTCAGCAACAATTCCAACGGAACCTATCTTCTGAATTATGCCGGTGACTACGGCCCAGGAGGATCGCCTCTGATCACCGGTCCCGTGGCCACCGTGAAGATTGACCTGGCGGGGTCCAACTTTGGGTACCACATCGCGCCCATCGTCAAGGGAACCCAGGGGGCCGGCCTCGACTCTGCCTACGCTTGGGTTTCGCCCCTCGAAGGACTGACCGTCCTGGGCTCGATCAACGGGACTAATGGTGTGTTCAACGACCTCGACGACAACGGCGCCAACGCGGAGAGCACCTCGGGACTCAGCGCCTACTACACCACCAGCGGCGTGTCCTTGGGGGTGCAGGAGTCGGCCAATACCGGCGTCCAGGGCACCCAGCAGGCGGCGCCTACCTGGTTCATGGCTCACTATGAGCTTCCGTCCGTGGTCAAGGTAAACGCCTACGCCACAAACGGCGCCTATAATCAGCTTGACCAGATCCGGATCACCGCCGCCGTTTTGGCCCTTTCTGGAGTGACCCTGACCGGCGGCTACAACGCCAGCGCCATGGCCACCACGACGAACAACTTCATCGACGTGACCGCCGGATACAACGTGACGGACGCCTTCTACGCGGGAGTGGTGGTCTACGACCGCAACATCAGCAACAGTATCAAGTCGGGCGCTCTGGGTCAGGCGACCATGCAGGGCAACTACCTGAACTACAAGCCCAACGTTTCCTACGTCTTTGACCCCACGGTGAAGGCTCTGGCTTGGTTCGTCGGCGACACGACTTCGAACCCGAACTCCGAGATTGGCGGTCAGTTGGTCTTCACCCCGGTGACCGGAGCCACCCTTAAGGCCGGGCTGTGGTACGACACCGACACGGCGAGCCCTGGCTACAACAACACCTACGGAGTGGGTACCGCTGCGGCGCCCAGCACTTCGGGGACAACGACCTTCGACGTGAACGCCGACTTCGCGTTCTAGTCTCCTCTTCCTTGATCCTCAAGGACCCGCTGCGGCGGGTCCTTTTTTGTTTTTGACACAAGCCGACGAATGGAGTGATATACTGGTCTCTGGGCCGGATTTTACTTACTTTTAAACGTATAATGAACTACTGATGACCAATTGCTCACAGAGGTTGAGTAGTCTTGTTATTGAAGGCGGACAAGACTATCCGAGAGCCGGGTCTGGAGCGACCGTTCCTGGCGGGTCGGATCCTTCAGGTTTTTGTACGAGAGACTGGGTTGCGGGACCACGCCCGCGGCCCGTCTCTCTTTTTTTTTGCGCGGATAAAAAAGAATAGACCAGCCTAGCTATTGGGCTCGAAGGTGTAGCCGATGCCCCGGACCGTCCGGATGTAGCCCTCGGAATTCGATGCCGTTTGAAGCTTCTTTCTCAGCCAGGCTACGTGAACGTACACCGTGCGCGACGTCACCATGGCCTCGTAGCCCCAGGCGTCGCTCAGGATGCGGTCGGTGCCCATGACCTCGCCCGGATGGTCGGCAAACAGGCACAGGAGGCGGAACTCCTGGTGGGAGAGGACCACGGGCTGCCCCCCCCGGAAGAGACGGCCGCTCTTGTAGTGGATGGTGAAGTCGCCGAAGGTGAAATCCGGCTTCGCCGTGTCGAGCCACTTGGCGTCCTGGGGCGGGTTCGACGGGCCTCGCCGCAGATGGGCTTCGATCCGGGCCAGCAGTTCGTCGAAGTGGAAGGGTTTGACGATGTAGTCATCGGCCCCGCCCCTGAGGCCGGCCACCCGGTCGGTCACCTGCTCCTTGGCCGTGATGATGACCAGGGGAATGAGAAGCCCGTCGAGACGCAGCTGGGAAACGATCCTCTCCCCATCCATCCCCGGCAGCATGAGATCCACGAGGATGAGATCCCAGGTTCGGGACCTGGCCAGTTCGAGGCCCGTGGGACCGTCGTACGCCGAATCGAACTCGTAGCCGTTGGCCACCAGCCTGTCGCGCACCGCCAGGACCAGGCCCCGTCCATCCTCGATCATCAGAATCCGTTTCTTCGTCATCGACTCCCTTCTTGCAGCCAAAGCGTCACCGTCAGGCCTCCCCCGGGGGTGGCGGCGGCCCGGACCCTTCCTCCCCCATGCCGCAGACTCGTGCGCACCAGGCTCAGCCCCAGTCCGCTGCCGGGAATTTGCTGGTCGATGGCCCGCTGTCCCCGCCGGTAGGGACGAAAGAGCTGGCGGCGCTCGGTCCGGGTCAGGCCGGGACCGTGGTCGATCACCGCGAGCCAGACCCGGGCCGAACCGCGGCGTTCCTTCCCCAGGACCACCGTCACGTCGGGCTCTGTCCCCTTTTGAAAACCATACTTGAGGGCGTTGGTGACAAGGTTGTCGACCGCGGCCCGGATGGCCGCCTGGTTGCCCTGGACGTCCCAGTTCCCCTGGGCCGCGACCACGGACACCGGCGTGGAGGCCACCACTTCGCGGACCACCGCCAGAAGGTCGAAGACCTCCCGTTCCCAGGGGCCCCGCCCCCCTTGGTCCTGGGCGTGGGACAGGATGTTGCCAACCAGCCTCGAGAGCCGCTCGGTCTGCTCGCCGATCTGGGACCCGTAGGCCTGGAGCTGCTGGTCGCCCTTCACGTAGCCGTCGGCCAGGTTCTCCGACAGGGACCGGAGGGCTGCCAGGGGGGTCTTGAGCTCGTGGGACACCAAGGTCGTGAACACCCGTTCCCGCTCGTCGGCCTTCAAGGTTCGGAAGATCGAGAACGCCAGGGCCGCCAGCCCGGCCCACAGCAGGACCAGGAGGGCAGCCACGGCCATCAGATTCCGCCCCCTCTCGGCGCGGATGTGGGACTCGAGGCCGTCGGGAAGGAGCTTGATCTGGAGCGCCCAGTGCGCTTGGAAGAGATCGGCGCGGGTCAGGTTCCGAAACTCCCTTGGTCCCACGGAGGGAGGAGAGAGCTCGTTCTGCCCCAGGTACGTGCGCAGCCACTCCGAGAACCGAACCTCGGGGACCAGGGGAACCACCACGTCGACCCCCGGATCGAGGGTCAGCAGGGGTGTCTGCCGGGTGAGGGCCACCGAGTAGTCCTTGCGGCCCTCCCGCCGGGCGAAGGCCTTGGTCGCCAGGGCGGGGACGATTTGGTCCAGCACCTCTTTCACCCGGTAGCGCACCAGAAGCACCTGACGGGTACCCCCGGAGGGCGGCATGGGGAACATCAAATACGGGCGCTCGAGGCTCACCGTAGGGTCAATGGGCTTGTGGAACAGATCGTCCCCTTCGGGCAACCAGTCGGGCCGGGCCGAGCTGGAGGTCCAATCGGAGCCGATGAGGCAGTTCCACTGGAGGGGTCCCCGGGCAGGGGCGGCCACCAGGACCACGTCCTCGAGGAGTTCGGGGTGACG
>JAHFSN010000324.1 GCA_023265735.1 Spirochaetaceae bacterium
CCGGGAAGCCGTCCTGGGCCAGCAGAACCTCACCCTTTCCCGCCAAGTCACGACCCAGATGGGGTCGCGTACCATCCAGATTGCCGACACGGTCACAAACGACGAACCCTCTCCCGCCCGCTATATGCTTCTCTACCACTTCAATTTTGGCTTCCCGTTCCTTTCAGAAGACACCAAGCTGCTGTTTCCGGCGGCGGCCAGCCCCGTGGAGCCGCGAAACGAAGACGCCAGGGCGGGGCTGGCCCAGTGGAACCTCATGGGACCCCCTGAAGACGGGAAGGCCGAAGAGGTGTTCTACCACCGTTTGATCCCCGATTCCCAGGGGCTCGTGTCCGTGAGCCTGGAAAACCCCACCCTCGGGTTCGGGGTCACCCTCAGCTACACGGCCCGGTCTCTCCCCGTGCTCTCCCAATGGAAGTCCCTCCGTTCGGGGGAGTACGCCCTGGGGCTGGAGCCGGGGACGGCTACCCTGCGGGGCCGGGCCGTCGAGGCCCAGGACGGCAATCTCCGACCTTTGGCCGGCTTTTCGTCCGAGGACCACCGAGTCTCCCTTTCTGTCTACGACCTCTAAGCCCAACAAGGAGAAGCACATGGATTCCACACCCAGACCAAGGATCGGCCTGCTGGGGCTGATGACAGACGGATACGAACCGGTGTTCCCGGGGATCACGGCCCGGCAGGAGCGCTACGCCGCCGAAATTGTCGCGGCCTGCGCGGACACCGTCGAGCTGGTCTTCCCGGGAGCGGCCAAGAACCGCCGGGAGATTGAAGCCACCGTGGCTTCCTTCAACCACCAGGGACTGGACGGCATCCTGATCGTGCTGCTGGCCTACTCCCAGGGCGGTTGGCTGCTGAGGGCCCTCCAGGACAACCGGCTGCCCATCGCCCTGGCCATCGTCCAGCCCGACCAAGAGGTGGGAAAGAAATGGTTCGAGCTCGATCTCACGGTCAACCAGGGCATCCACGGGGCCCAGGACAACGCCAACCTCATCATGCGCCAGGGGTTCCGCTGCCAGTACTTCGCCGGAAACCGCCACGAGCCCCGGTTCACACGATTCGTGGAAGACTTCGGCCGGTCCGCGGCCACCTACCGCAAGCTGCGTCAGCTCCGGGTGGCCATCTTTGGGCGGATGGGAGGGATGGGGGACATCCTCACCGACGACCTGGCGTTCTTCGCCACCATCGGCCCCGAGTTCGTCCACCAGGACCTGGGCTCGGTGGTTTCGGCCATGGCCCAAGTCTCCGAGGCGGACCTGGAGGCCAGCATGGCCCGGGACCGGAAGACCTTCGAGATGGACCCCAAACTGTCGGTTGAAAGCCACCGGGAGGCCACCCGGATCTACCTCGGGTTTCGCCGCCACCTCCAGGCCAGCGGCTTCGGGGCGTTCTCGGCCCACTTCGATAACTTCGGGGCCGACGGCCGGTTCCTCCAGCTGCCCCTCATGGGCGCCTCGCACCTGATGGCCGAGGGCTACGGGTACGCCGCCGAGGGCGACGCCGTCTGCGCCTCGATGGTCTACGCCGCCCACCACCTGGCGGGCGCCGGAAACTTCACCGAGATGTACACCATGGACTTCACGCTCAACGCCATCATCTTCTGCCACGCCGGCGAGGGCAACTGGGCGACCAGCGCGAAGGGAACGAAACCCCGGCTCATCGACAGGTTCCTCGGGGAGGGCGGCCTCGCGAATCCGCCCACGCCCATCTTCGGTCCCCAACCCGGCGAGGCCACCCTGGTGTCCCTGGCGTCGGTCGAGGGCAAGGGGTTCAAGCTGGTGGTGGCCCGGGGCGAGATCCTCGACATCAACGACATGGTCAACTGTGAGATGCCCTACCTGTTCTTCCGTCCCCGGTCGGGGGTGGAGAAGTGCGTGGAAGGCTGGGTCGCCGCCGGCGGCACCCACCACGAGGTCATCAGCCTCGGCGACGTGTCGGCCCGGTGGCGGATGCTCTGCACCATGTGGGGCGTCGAGTACGTCGAGGTCTGACCGCGATTCGCAACGAAAAGGAGGGGCCCACCATGGCCAGCGCACACCGAGAGTTTACCATCGTCTCCGACCGGAGACCGACCTTCCACGACGTGACCGACGAGGTCGCGGCCCAGCTCAAGTCGACGGGGATCACCGACGGCATTGTCCTGGTCTTCTCCCAGCACACCACGTGCAGCGTGCTCATCCAGGAGCAGTCGGACGACGTGGACTACTGGGGCGAGCAGTACGTGATGCAGGACCTGGTCGGCGTCCTGGAGAAGATCGTCCCCACGTGCAGGACGGCGGGACAATACCTGCATCCAGGCCCCAAGCACATCGAGATCGCCCAGCGGGAACGGGGCGAATCCCCCTTTTGGAGCCTGAACACCGACGCTCACCTCCGGTCCGTTTTGATGGGGAGGTCGGTCAACGTGCCCCTGGTGGCGGGAAAACTGACCCTCGGGGAGTTCGGACGGATCTACTTCGCCGACTTTGACCAAGTCCGGGCCCGGGAGAGGACGGTGAGGGTCCAGGTCGTCGGGGAAGCCCAGGCCCGCGGATGATCCTGACCTTCGACCTGGGCACCACCGCGGTGAAGGCGTGCCTGTTCACCGACGCCCTGTCGCTGAAGGACAGCGCCACCGAGGAGTACCAGCTGATCACAGACGGCCATGCCCGGGTCGAGTTCCCCGCCGAGGGCTACTGGCAGGGCATGAAGGCCTGCCTCCGAACCCTGGCCGCCAGGGACCCGGGGGCCCTGGCCGACGTGACGGGACTCTCGGTCACCACCCAGGGCGAGACCCTGGTCCCCGTGGACCGGGAGGGCCGGGCCCTGCGCCACGCCATCGTCTGGCTCGACGGCCGGGCCGTCCACGAGGCCGCGGTAGTCCGCGCCGCGTTCGACGAGAAGACTTTCTACAGCAGAACCGGTATCCCCGATTGCAACGGCCTGTGTCCCGTAAGCAAACTGCTGTGGATCAGGGACCACGAGCCCGAGGTCTACCGGGCCACCCACAAGTTCCTCCTGCTGGAGGACTACGTGATTCTCAGGCTCACGGGCCGGTTCGTCACGGAGAAGTCGCTGCTCTCGACCTCGGGCTACTTCGACATTGCCGGCGACCGCCTCTGGACCGAGGCCCTGGAGGTTCTGGACCTCGACGCCCAGAAGATCCCCGAAATCCTCGAGTGCGGCACCATCGTCGGCGGACTGACGGACCCCGTGGCCGCGGAGTTGGGGCTGCCCAGGGACACTGAGGTGGTGACCGGGGCCATGGACCAGACCGCCGGTGCCGTTGGGGCCCGGAACCTTGACCCCGGGATCATGTCCGAGACCACAGGCACCGCGCTGACCCTGGCGGTGACCACCAACCGTCCCGACCTGTTCCACCCGACCAGGCTGTCGGTGTACCGCCACGCCTTTGCCGGGGGGTACCTGTACCTGCCGGTCTGCATGACGGCCGGCATCGTCCTCAAGAATTTCAAGGACGAGCTGGCCGCTGATCTGACCGCCCAGGCTTCCGCGGGGGGTCCGTCGGTCTACGACAGACTGGGCGACCTGGCGGCCGGAGCTCCTCCGGGATCGGGGGGGCTGGTGCTTGTCCCGTACTTGGCGGGGGTCACCCAACCGGACAACAATCCGGCGGCCCGGGGAGTCCTGCTGGGCCTGGGCCTGGACACCAAGCGCGGCCACCTGGTAAGGGCCATCTTCGAGGGCGTGGCGTACATGCTCCGGG
>JAHFSN010000325.1 GCA_023265735.1 Spirochaetaceae bacterium
AGGGGTTCGCCAAAGGCGAATCCCCGCGATGCCCGTGTAGAACGGGCGAAGGAGATCGCCGTTCTGGCAAAGTCGAGGGAGCGCACGGACCGGAGGCGTACTGCGTGTACGCCGAGGACCGCACGCGACCGAGACGAAGCCAGAACGGCGAGATCCAAGCCCTAGTTAACTGGGATCTGAACGAGGGTGACAAACTTCTTGGTGCTCCGGGGGAGGATCATGCCGGGGCCTTTTACGTACACCTCCCGGCTTGGCGTAGTGGCCGTGGCCCCCTCGGCCCGCAGGAAATCGAAGACGCGCTGGTAGGCCTCTCCGATCCGGTCGTACCCCCCTTGATGGACCACCTGGGCCACCCTCTGCGACGGGAGAACCTTGATCTGGGCGCCGTCTTTTTCGGGGATGGTTCCCTCGGGCCGGAGGACGAGGCACGCCTCGATATCGGCGTCGGCGTCGCGGAATTCGGGGTCGTGGTAGAGGGCCAAGGGGGCCCCGGCCACGAACCGGCCGTAGAGCCGGAAGAGGCGGGAATAGTAGGCTCCGATCTGGTCGTATCGGCCTCGGTAGCGCAGGGACGCGACCCGGACCGGGTCGAGGGTGACCCAGGCCGCGGAAGTGGTTTCTTGTTTCATGGCAGTTCCTTCTGTGTGGATGAGAGTGAGGAGCAGATTGCGGACGGCCCGTTCCTGGGCCAGCCGCCGGTCGACTTCGGCGAGCCTCCGCTGGGCGGCCTCCACCAGGTCGTGGTCGTCCTGGGCGTGGGCCAGGAGTTCCCGGATCTCGTCGAGGGGAAACTCGAGGGACTTGAGGGTCTGGATGGCCTGGGCCCGGGCCACGCTGGCCTCGTCGTACCAGCGGTAGCCCGACGGCTCGACGGCGCTGGGCACCAGCAGCCCGATCTCGTGGTAGTAGTGTAGGGTCTTCACCGTGAGCCGGGTCACCTGGGAAAAGTCGCCGATGCGGTAGGTCATAGACGTCATTGTAGGGCATCCCCGGCGGCGGGATCAGCCGGGGGCCATCGTCCCCTGGCCATCCCCAGGATCCCCAATCGCTTCTTCATAAGCTTCCTCCTCGACCGCGCGGTCAAGAGAAAGCCTCAACCCTCCCCCCACCGGAGAGTCAAAGAGATTTTTGGCGAGTCCCTAAGTTTCTTTGTACGTAGTGGGAACGACGCCCTCGGCCTTCCATTCGTCGATGGGGAGGGGAAGGTCTTTAATGAGGCCGCTTCGGATATCGAGGACCCAGCCGTGGATGCGGGGGTAGTAGCCCCCGGCCTCGATGAGGCGTTCCAGGTCGCTGATCTTGAAGATATTCTTGACCTGGGCGACGACGTTGAGCTCGGTGAGGCGGTCCAGGCGGGCCTTCTCGTCGGCAATGGCGTCGAGCTCGGTCTTGTGGGACCGGATGATGTCTTTGATGGGCGTCGTCCAGTTCTCCTTGAGACCCCGGAGGTCGTTCCGGTACGCGCCGATGACCCCTCCGCATTCGTAGTGCCCGCAGACCACGATGTGCCGGACCTGCAGGGTCTCGATGGCGAACTCCACCGCCGACAGGAGGTTCATGTCGGTTTGGCTCACCTGGTTGGCGATGTTACGGTGGATGAACAGCTCCCCGGGCTCGGTTTGGGTGTAGGTGTCGATGGGAACCCGGCTATCACTGCACCCGATGTAGAAGAACGGGGGCTTCTGGTACTCGGACAGCGTCTCAAAGTACTTGGGGTCCTTGTGGAGCTTTTCCACGGCCCAACGGGCGTTGTTTCGGATCAGCTCGTCGTATTGGTGGTAGTGGCGCATGGTTGCCAAGGTAAGCCCAAACGGACAACAAGAAAAGCCGTCAGTATACTGGAGCCATGCAGCGACGAAGCGTCTGGCTCTTGACCGCCGGGCTGGTCCTGGGGTGCTGGTGTATCAGTTGCGCCACGGTCCAGGCTCCCCCGCCCCGTCTCCCCCAGGTGGCGCCGCCGCCCCTGGCCCGCGAGACCTCTCAGGTGGAGATTCCCCTGACCATCTCGCTTTCCTCGCTCCAGGACCTCCTGGAAACCGTCGTACCGGGCCAGTTCACGGACCAAAGCTCGTTCAACCTTCCGCTGGACTGGGGACCGCTCCACGCCCAGGCCGGCGTCGAGGCCACGTACACCGTCACCCGGGGTCCGTTTGAAGTGTCGGTGGTCGACGGGAAGTTGGTTCTCGAGGCCCGGATCGAGGGCCAGGTCGCCCTGACCCTGAAGGCGGATCCCCACGTCCACAGCTCGGGGCGGTCCACGATTCGCCTGGGGCTCAGGGGCAAACTGGCCTGGGAGAGGAACCAGAGGCTGCGGGTTCAATGGACGAGGGATCTGAGCGTCGAATCGGCCGAGGCCCGGCTGGGGTACCATTTCGAGTTTCATTGGGGAGAGGTCTCGATCACCAAGGATTTCGAGGTTCCGGTTCCGGCCCGGGCCCTGGTCGAACAGCAGCTGTCCCCCCTCCTCGATCGGATGGTTGCGGCCTTGAACGACCAGGCCAACTCCCTGAGCTTTGCCCAGGAATTCCAGAAGGCGTGGGGGGCCCTGGCGGTTTCGATACCCATGGGAGACCCGGCGAAAACCTCCCTTTCGATCCGTCCTCTCTCGCTGGTCTCTTCGGAACTGACCTCCGATGGGAAGAATTTGAACTTCAAGGTCGGAGCCCAGGTGTCTGCCGAGGCCGAGGACCCAGGGACCCGTCCTCCGGCTCGTCTGGGGCCGGTCCCCGAGATTCTGGTGGGTCCCCCCGATGGGTTTCGGGTTCCTTGGCGGACGGCGCTTCCCTACGCCGCCATCGTGGCCGAGTTCCGCCACCGTTTTGTCGGTCGCCCGCTATCTTTAGCCGGCCCAAACGGGCCTGCCGAGTTCACCGTGGAAAACCTGTCCCTGGCCGGCACGGGCAACCTGCTGGTGGTCGGGGTCGACTTCCGGTCCAGGTCCCCCGATGCCAACGGCCGGATGTATCTGATCGGCACGGTCATGGCCGGTGTCAACGCGGCCGTAGTGGCCCAAATGCAGCAAGCTTCGGACACTCGAGATCTCCTGAAGGACCGTCTGACTCCGTTGGCCCAGCCTTCGGTCGTCGCGACCGTGACCAGCGCCCTCAATGCCGTCCTGCGGGACCAGAGCGCGACCGCCCTGGCCGAAGCAAGACACCGGCTGGAGCGCGACTTTTCGGGAAGAAAGCTGGCCCCGGGGGCCATCCTCCAAGTTCGGTGGGACGACGCCACCCTCCGCGGAGTTTCGCCGGCACCGTCCCAGATCCTGTTCGACGTCGTGGCGTCGGGTGAGGCCTCTCTGCGGGTCGATGGGCTCCGTTTCGCCCCGTCAGAGCCTCGGTGACGCCGTTCGAGAGATCCGCCTCATCGTCTGCGGGGAATGCCCGAACCAACGCAGAAAGGCTCGGCGCATCCGCTCCGGGTCGGAGAATCCCGTTCCGGCCGCAATGGTCTCTACGGGAGCATCGGAGCCCTCGACGTCGTTGCGGGCCGCCTCGGCCCTGAGGCGCTCCACCATTTTGGCGGGGCTCTGGCCCGTTTCGACCCGGAACATCCGCGAGAACTGCCTCGGACTCAGACAGGCCACCCCGGCCAAGGCCTCCACCGAAAGCGGCTCGGCCAGATGCCCCCTGATGTAAGCCAAGACTTGACGGGTCCTGTCGGAGGCCCCTTCGGTGTCCAGGAGCGACGAGAACTGC
>JAHFSN010000326.1 GCA_023265735.1 Spirochaetaceae bacterium
GTTTTGGCCGACTGGCTCTATGGGGCCCTGGAAAAGGCAGGAAGATTCTGGCTGATCGTTGGGCTCCTCCTCTCGGTGTTGGTGACCGTTGTCCTCATCGAACTGATCACCCGGGCGGGCAAAGCCAAGGATGAGGTGAGCACCCGGACCGACCTCATGGCGTCCATCACCTCGGGCTTGGCCTTTGCCCTTTTGACCAACGTCGGACTCTACGCCTGGGAGGCTGTCCAGAAGGTCATCGCCGGTCACTGAGTCCCAGACCCCTCAGTCCCCGAAGGACCTCACCGTGGCTCCCCCGGAGACATTCTGGCGGACGCTAGGACGCCCCGAGTACTCGAGGGTTGCCCCCCCGCTCGCGTCAATCTGAGCCTGATGGACGATCCTCAGCTGGGCTCCTGCCCCGCCGGAGAGCTGAACGTCGGCTTCTTCCGCCACGAAATCACGGGCATGGAACTGGGCCCCGCCGGAGTTCGAGATGTCGGCCGTCTTGGCCAAGCCTCGGAGTTCGGCCACAGAACCGCCCGTCAAGTGAACCTTCAGCCGGTCTCCCTCGAAAGCCCCGTCGGCGTGGGCGCCTCCCGAAAGTTCCAAGGTGAGGTCTCCCCCGACGGTCCGGAAAAACCGGGCGCCGGCGCCACCGCTCAGGGCGACGCTTCGCAGCCGAGGCACCCACACTTTGAACTTGGTGGGACCAAAGGACGTGTCCCAAAACAGGGGTTTGAAGCCGAAGATGATGGTGTTGCCCGACTGGCGGACGTCGAGGCGCTCGGGTTTGGGTGTCTGGACAAGTTCGACCTTGTTGTCGCCCTCGAGGACTTCGACCTGGATTCCAGCCTGGACTTCGATGGAGTCGAAGTTCTGGAAATCGTACCTCGGAGAATGTTCGGCCGTCCCGGAAGCCCCGGCCGCCTGGAAAGGCAGGACGCCCAGGACGAGGACGAGAATCGTGCAGAGCTGAGTTTTCTTCATGGAGCTGCCCTCCCGGACAGTGTTCAATTCCGAAACACGTGAACTCCCAGGAAGTGTTACCGAAACCTGGCGACTGACGAGTTCACGGGTGGCGCCGGGTCGACCTCAGTAGTTCAGCGGTCCGTTCTGGTTGGGCATGGGCCGCACGACGTGTTCGTTCTTTGACAGGTATTTGATCCCCTCCACCGTGGCCCGGGCCGCCGAAACCGTGGTCGTATACGGGATCTTGCGGCGAACCGCCTCAACCCGGATGGACGCATCGTCGGAGTGGCTGTAGCGGCCCTTGGGGGTGTTGATCAGCAGGTTCACCTGGCCCGACCTCAGGTGGTCGATGATGTTGGGGTGACCATTCTGAATCTTCAGGATGGTGTCCGCCTCGACATGGTTCGCCTTGAGAAAATCGGCGGTGCCCGGGGTAGCGGTCACTTGGAAACCCAGCTCAACCAGGTCTCGGACGATGGGGAGGATGGATTCCTTGTCGAGGTCGTGGACGGAAACGAACACCGTTCCCTGGGTCGGCAGCTGGGTTCCCACCCCGGCTTGGGCCTTGGCGTACGCCTCCCCGAAGCTGGTCCCCGTTCCCATGCACTCCCCGGTGGACTTCATCTCGGGCCCCAGGACGGGGTCGAGATCCTGAAATCTGTCGAAGCTGAAGACGGCCTCTTTGACGGCCCAGCCCGTGAGGCACTTCCCCACGCCGATACCGGTGGCGGGGTCCACGAGGCCCTGTTTCTTGAGGTCGTCGCCAAGCCAGACCCTGACACCGGTTTCGACGAGGCTGACCCCCGAGGCCTTGGACAGGAAAGGCACGGTCCGGCTGGCCCGAGGGTTCACTTCGAGGATGTAGAGGAGCCCGTCCTTCTCGGCAAACTGGATGTTGAGGAACCCGACGACGGGCAAGGCCCTGGCGAGTTTCACGGTGGCGTCGATCATCTCTTGCAGGATATGGGGCTTGGTCATGAAGGCGGGGAAAACGCACGCCGAGTCTCCGGAGTGGATCCCCGCCGCCTCGATATGCTCCATGATGCCGCCGATGTAGACGTTGGTTCCGTCGCTGACGGCGTCGAGGTCGTACTCAAAGGCGTCTTCCAGGAACTGGTCGACGAGGACGGGCCTCTTTTCACTCATTTCTACGCCCTTGGCCACGAACACTTCGAGGTCCTCGGGGGTGCTGGCGATGAACATCGACCGGCCGCCCAGGACGAAGCTGGGCCGAAGCAGGACGGGGAAACCAATCTCCTTGGCCAGCTTGCGGACCTCGGCGGCGTTGGAGGCCTTTCGGTTCGAAGGCTGCCGGAGTCCGAGTTTGGTCACCAGGGCCGAAAAGAGACCCCGGTCCTCGGCCGCGTCGATGCCCGCCAGGCTGGTGCCCACGATCCGGGCGCCCCAGTTCTGGAGCTCCTCGGCCATGTTCAAGGGCGTCTGACCGCCGAGCTGGACGACGACGTCGCGGACGCCCTCCTTCCGAAGGATCTCCTTCACGTGCTCGGCGGTCAAGGGCTCGATATAGAGCCGGTCGGAAACGTTGTAGTCGGTCGATACGGTTTCAGGGTTGGAGTTGATGATGATGGTCTTGCGTCCGTACTTGCGGAAGGCCAGGGAGGCCAAGGTACAGCCGGTGTCGAACTCGAGGCCCTGGCCGATCCGGTTGGGTCCCGAACCCAGGATGACCACAGCCGATTCCCCCGAGCCGCCTCCCTCGTCGAGTTCCCCGTAGGTCGAGTAGAAGAACGGCGTGGCCGCCTCGAACTCCCCGGCGCAGGTATCGACGAAGTGGAACGAGGCGTGGAGGTCGAGGGACTGGCGGAGCGCTTCAATCTCGGTGCGTTCGTAACCGCCCACGTACCCGATGTGCTGGTCCGACAGCCCGGCCTGTTTGGCCTCGAGGAGGAGGGCCTTGTCGAGGGGGCCCACGGCGATTCTCTCCTCCAGCTTCACCTGCTGGACCAGGAGGTCGAGGAACCAGGGGTCGAAGCCCGTCACCGGCTGCAGTTCGGCGGCCCGGGCGGCGGCGCCCTTGGCCCCGGCCTGTTTCAGGGCCGTGTAGGTGGCCATGAGCCGCTTCGGGTGAAGGGTGGTCAGCATGACCTCGAGTTCGGCGGGGCCCACGTTTTTGAGTACCTGGAGACCCTGGACCCCGGATTCGGCGGCCCGGAGGGCCTTGTTCAGGGCCTCGAGGGCGGTCCGGCCTATGGCCAGGCTCTCGCCCACCGACTTCATCTGGGTGCCAAGGGTGCGGTACCCGTTGGGGAACTTTTCCAGCTCAAACCGGGGCACCTTCACCGCGCAGTAGTCGAGGGCGGGCTCGAAGCAGCTCACGGTCTTGCCAGTGATCTCGTTGACCACCTCGTCGAGGGTGTAGCCCACAGCCAGCCGGGCCGAGCATTTGGCAATGGGGAAGCCGGTGGCCTTTGACGCCAAGGCCGAAGACCGGCTCACCCGGGGGTTCATCTCGATGACCACCATCCGACCGGTGGTCGGGTGGACGGCGAACTGCACGTTGGACCCGCCGCAGTCGATGCCCACGGCCCGGAGGACCAGGATGGACGCGTCGCGCATCTTCTGGTATTCCCGGTCGCTCAGGGTTTGGATGGGGGCGATGGTGATCGAGTCGCCCGTGTGGACGCCCATCGGGTCGATGTTCTCGATCGAGCAGACGATGATGGCGTTGTCGGCCTTGTCGCGCATCACCTCCATCTCGAATTCCTTCCAGCCCAAG
>JAHFSN010000019.1 GCA_023265735.1 Spirochaetaceae bacterium
CGTTTCTGCCAAGGTCACGGTTTCCGCCGACGCTGGTCCCAGGATGAGTGCGAGAAATGAGAGAAAAATCGCCGGTTTCATGGAAGCTCCTTCGGGAGTGAAACAGATCCTCCTCCCGAAGGTGTCCCTGAAACCGGAACTTTTTGATCAGAACGCCCGAAGGTACTGGGAAGGGACCCGTCGACGGTCCGCCGGGGCCGTCCGGTTCGGGTACGCGGGATCCCGGAGAAGCAGCCTCCCCATGAAGACCGCGTCAGCGTCGCCCGCGTCGAGGATGGCCTGGGCCTGATCGGCGTCGGTGATGAGCCCCACGGCTCCCGTGGTCAGGCCCGTTTCACGGCGCACCTGCGCCGCCAAGGGAACCTGATAGCCGGGACCGATGGCAATCTTCACCCCGGGAACGAGTCCGCCCGACGAAACGTCGACGAAATCGACTCCTTCGTCCTTCAGGATCTTCAGGAGCGCCACGGTCTCGTCGACGTTCCAGCCCCCTTCCACCCAGTCGGTGGCCGACACCCGGATGAGGAGCGGCGTATCGGCAGGGAGGACCTTTCGGACGGCTTTCACCACCTCGAGGGCCAACCGGAAACGGTTCGCCGGCGAGCCGCCGTAGGCGTCGGTTCGCTTGTTGGTCAGCGGCGAGAGAAACTGATGGAGGAGGTATCCGTGGGCCGCGTGGATCTCCACCGTGTCAAAACCGGCGTCCAGGGCCCGGCGGGCGGCCGCGGCGAAATCGGCCACCACTTCGTCGATGCCCGCCTGGTCGAGGGCCACGGGTGAAGGGTAGGAGGGATCGAAGGCGCCTTCGCTGGCCGATACCACCTGCCAGCCCCCTTCCGTGGGGGCAACGGCCCCGGAACCCTGCCAGGGAACCTGGGTGGAGGCCTTTCGCCCCGCGTGGGCCAGCTGAACGCCGATCTTGGCCCCCGCCGCGTGGACAGCCTCAACCACCGGCCGGAAGGCGTCGCGTTGGGCGTCGTTCCAGAGCCCGAGGTCTCCGGGACTGATCCGGCCCCGGGCTTGGACGGCGGTGGCCTCGACGATGACCAGTCCGACCCCGCCCAAGGCCCGTTCCGAATAGTGGCGCAGGTGCCAAGGCTGAACGAGCCCATCAACGGCCGAGTACTGGCACATGGGCGGCATCAAAATCCGATTGGGAATCTCCAGCCCCCTGAGGGACAGGGGCGAAAAGAGGGAAGGTTTGTTGCTCATGGCTTTACGATAAAAACTCGAATGGCTTTAGTCAAGTAGTTGTTAAAGTATTGAACCAGTAGACGTCGGGGAGGGATGTGCAGTATGTTGGGAGCATGACACTCGAACGCGACGCCAAGGTCTTTGCCGCCCTCTCCGACCCTGTTCGGCTCGGACTCGTCCACGAGCTTCGGTCTCGGGGGCAGGCCTGCGGAAAGGATCTTTCCGAATCCTTGGGCATCAGCCTTTCCCTGGTTTGCCACCACGCCCGGGTGCTGGCGGAGGCGGGGCTCCTCAACAAGACAAAGAATGGGACCACCGCGGTCTACACCCTCAACGCCCCCTCCCTGAGGGACTGTCTCGATACGCTGGACTAGCATGGACGCCGACCACGAGCGGGCCTCCGAGAAATACTTTCAGATTCGCTCCCTCACGGGAGTCCGGGCCGACAATGGGGGTCTGGCCATCCTCAATCCGGGATGGGTTCACCCGAGGCGGATTCTGACCTCGTCGGTTCTGATCCTCGGTTTGAAGGGAACGGTACCCTTGGTCATCTGCGGTATGCCCGTCGACGTGATTCCGGGGCGGCTGGTACTCCTGCCGACGGGAGTGGAGCATCGGGGCGGGTTGCCGCTGAAGGAGCCGGCCTCGTACTTCTGGCTCCACTTCACCGTGACCTCGGATATCCACGAAGTGGGCGACGACGAGGCCGAGACCATCCTCAGCAGCGACCAGGCGACCAGCCACCTTCTGGACGACTCGGCGCTGATTCCCTTGTTCATCGACGTCGCCGAACCCGAACCCATCAAAGACCTGTTCCGTGAGCTCCTCAACGAACAGGAGAGCCGCTCCTATACGGGCAAGAAATTCCTTCTCATGTTCCAGATGATGCTCATCGCCGTGACCGAGCGGGTCATCGCGGGCCACCGCCCCCGGGGGCAGGCCTCGCCCACCACCTCGGTGGTCTCGGGGGTGATTCGCCAGGTGGCCGAGAACCTGGAGAATCCCAACCTATCGATCAAGCTGGTGGCCGGGGCCATTGGGTTGAACCTGGACTACGTGGGCCGGCGGTTCCGTCAGATCATGGGCCTTTCGGTGGGTGACTACATCCTCAAGCAGCGCGTGAAGATTGCCCTCTCTCGGCTCCAACAGACCGGGGACACCATCGAGACCGTGGCCCTGTCCACCGGCTTCGGGTCGGTCCGCCACTTTTTGAGGCAGTTCAAGGCCCAAACCGGCATGACTCCTACCGAGGCCCGGGACGTCTACCGGAGGATGCACGTCAACTCCATGTGAGGGGACCCTCAGCCGTTGTAGAATGGGTCATGCACGAACACTTTCGGGCCCTAGCCATCCATCAGGCCAAACTCCACAAACGGGTCCTCGATGCCTGGGGTCCCACGCCGGACCCTGTCCAGGCGGCGGGTCTGGTCGAGGCCCTGGTCCACGACGGCCTTTGGCTCACCAAGTTTCCGCTTCTGTTCACGCCGACTTTTGACGTGAAGAGGCTGGCCCGTTTGGAGCGTACGTGGCAGACCGAAGCTCCCGGTCCCGGCCTGGCCGACGAGGTGGCCGCCCTCACGCCGCTGGTCGACGCCGACGTCTTGAGATTCGTCCTCAAACTGACCCCTGGGGACCTGGAGGGGCGTATCGAGATTTTCTGGGGCGGTCGGGCCCTGAACAAACCCCTCTGGCAGTACCTTGCCACTTGGTTTGAGCACGACGCCGTTTTGCGCGGGCGTCTGGCCCTGTCGTCGGGGCTCCTCAATACGGTCTTCGACTAGCTGACCGGGAGGGGCCGTCCCGAGAGGAAGTTGGTGACTTCCGAGGCCGGAATGGGCCGCGAGAACAGGTACCCCTGACCCTCGGCGCACCCGAGTTCCTTGAGAACCGAAAGGTGGGTTTCGTCCTCGATGCCTTCTGCGGTGGTGTCCAGCCCCAGGGCCCTGGCCAACCCGATGATCGACGCCAGGAGCGAGGGACCCGAGGATCCCGAGATCGGCCGCACGAAGGACTGGTCGATCTTCAGCTTGTCGAAGGGAAAGTTCTGAAGGTAGGACAGGGCCGAAAAGCCCGTGCCGAAGTCGTCGAGGGCCAGAAGAATGCCCATCCGTTTCAAACCGCTCAAGGTCTGGCCGACGCTGGGGTCATCCTTGACCAGGGCCGATTCCGTGACCTCGAGGATGAGCCTGTGGGGGTCGAAGCCGATGCCCAGAAGCACCGAGGCGATGTCGTTGGCGAGACTGGGCAGCCGGAGCTGGACGCCCGAGACATTCACCGAGACGCTGAGGTCCGACGGCCAATTCCGGGCGGCCACGCAGGCCTGTTCGAGGACCCAGAGACCCAGCGAGAGGATCAGACCCGTCTCTTCGGCGAGGGGAATGAAGACGGACGGGGGAACGGCACCCCGAACGGGATGGTTCCAGCGCACCAGGGCCTCGAAGCCGGTGACGGCCCCCGACTTCAAGTTGACCAGCGGCTGGAATGCCAGCCAGAGTTCGCCGCGGCCTAGGGCACCCGCCAGGTCCTCACGGAGGGCCGACCTCGTCTTGTAGGATTCCAGCATGTCCGTTGTGAAGAACACGAGGGGTTCCGTCCCCTGGTCCTTGGCCCACCGGAGGGCCAGGTTGGCGCAGCGAAGCCACTGTTCGGGGGTCTGGGCGTCCTGGGGACAGAACGCCACACCGATCTGAAATTGGGCTTCGTAGCGCGTCCCTTCGACCAGGAAGGGTTCGGACAACCGGGTCACCAGGGTCTGGAGGCTCTTTCGAGTCTCCTTGATGGTAAGGGAGAGGGGGCCCCACAGTGCGAACTCATCTCCATCGAGACGGGCCAACTGGATGGCACCGGTGGCCACGGCCCCCAGGCGATGGGCCACGGCCACCAGGAGGGCGTCGCCAAACTGGTGCCCCCGGGATTCGTTGACGTCCTGGAAATCCACCAAGTCGACCAGGACGAGGCAAAGGGGGTGGGCGGGCCGCCCCGTCTGAAACGGTTCCTCGATCAGGGTCCGAAAGGAGTGCCGGTTGAGGAGGCCCGTCAGGGCGTCGTACCGCGAAAGCCTGACCATCTCAAGTTCCTGCAACCGGGCGCCGGTAATGTCCGAGCCGACTCCGCGCCAGCCCGTGATCCGGCCTTCGCTGTCTCGGATGGGTTTGCCCGACAGAGACCACCAGCGCGGCTTGCCCAAGTCGACGGGGACCACCAAATTCCGGAAAGCGGCCCCCTTCTCGAGGGTCGACCCCCATTCCGCCCAGGGAACGAGCATGCGGCCCCTCAGGTCCTCGTCCGGAATTTCGAGGATCTGGGAAAACCTCGGCGAGACAAAGGTGACCCGACCCTCGGTATCCGACTCCCAGAGCGCCTCGCTGGCGGACTCCTCAAAGTCCGTGAGCAGGTGGGAAATCAGGGTGTTCTGCCGGTCAAGGTCCTCTTGGGCCGCGACCCAAGCGCCGAAAATTCGCGAGATTCGATAGACCAGGGCCCCAATCGCCACCGTGAACGCCGCCAGGAGGGCCGCTGGAATGGCTGGGGAGGGCACCAGCGAACGGAAGAGGGCCAGCTCCGCTCCCAGGCCCAGAAGCGTCAGGAAGACCACGGCCGCCAAGGGCAGCATCATCTTCGAGAAGCCGCCGGCGGCGAGCAGACCCATGGCAAAGGCGGCCAGGACCACGGCTTTTCCTGCCGGGACCACCGGAAACGCCACAATCAGGAAACTGGAGAACACGAGTCCCTCGGTGACCGAGTGGATCAACATCGCGTGCATTCGCCCCGGGCGGGCGGGGTGCCGAACCTTAAGGGCCCGGCGGGCGTACCACCACCAAAACACCGTATTCGCCACCGCCAACGAACTCCACCAAAGCAGGAACGTGGCGCCGAGTTCTGACCAGAAATAGGTGCTGAGGAGGACCACATCGACGACGGTAAAGACCTGCGTCAGGGGAATTAGCCGCAGGAGGGCCTCAACGCGGGCTTCCCGGAGCCGGGTTCCTGGACCAGACAGTGTTGTCATGGGGAAAGTTTAAGGTCAAACGCCCCGGAATTCCATCGTTTCCTTGACAGCTGACCGACCCGCGACGCCATACTGAGTCATGCCGTTTGCCCACCGCGCCTCCGCCAAGGGCCTCCTTCCCGAAAATTGGGACGAGGCATGGTCTCGGGGTTGGTTCCGGATGCGTCAAAGCGTCTTCACCACCCATTTCCTGGAGTTCGACCGAAAAATCTTCTCGGCACTCTGGCTGCGGGTAGGCCTGGGGAACTGGAAATTCGACCACAAGTTCCTGGAACTGAAGAAGCAAAATGCGAGGTTCCGGGCCGAAATCCATCCGGCCGACCCCCGGGGTCCCTCGGCCGACGATGAGGCTTTGTATCGGCTCTACCGGGAGTCCCTGTCATTCCAACCGGCTCCCTCGTTGGTCGACCTGCTGGTGGGGCAGGCCGCGGACTCCGATGTGCCCACGTGGCAGATCGATCTTTTCGATGCCAGGACCCGGGTCGCCTCAGGATACTTTGACGTGGGGCTCACGGGCGCCGCGGGCATCTCGTCGTTTTACCATCCCCTCTACCGGAAGCACAGCTTGGGAAAGTACCTCATCTACCTGAAGATGGAGTTCTGCCAGAAGCAAGGTTTGCAGTACTTTTACCCCGGCTATCTGGCGCCGGGAGACTCGCGGTTTGACTACAAAAGATCGATAGGCGCCCCGGTGCTTGAGTACCTGGACCTCGTCTCCGGAACCTGGCTTCCTCTCCCGAAGGAACCGGTTCTCGACCCGCTGTCCCTCATGACCGAGCAGTTGGAGTCCCTGAGGGCGCTTCTGATGGCCAAAGGGTTCGAACCCGAGTTCCTTCACAATCTCCACCTCGACATCAACCTCAATCCCCAGATCCAGGGCATGGGCCTCTTCGACTATCCGGTGTTTCTGGACTGCGTCCCTACTCTGGACCAGGCTCCGACGCTGGTGGTCGTGTTCGACCCCCGAATTCGTCAGTATCACCTGTTTCAGTGCCGTTCGGTCTATCGGTTCGCGGGCGGGAATCCCGAACCCGGCGTCTTCGAGTCCGACCTCCTCATGGTGGAGAGAAACCTGTTTTCTACCCCCGAGGGCCACGAAATGGCGGCTTGCCTCCAGGGGTTTCAGTTGGTCGCCGAGGGGTAACGAAGGCGAACTATCGGGACAGGTCTCTCTTGTAGCGGTCCGTGGCCGCGCGGATGGCCTGTTGCCGCGAGCTCTTGGGGCTGAGCTTGAGCTCACTCTCAATGAGCCTGTCGGCCACCTCTTCGGTGCCGCACATCTTCACGAGTTCATGGTAGGTTCCCGGGGACTTCGGTTTGCGAACCAGGAGATACACCAGAAGGCCCAGCCCCGCCAGGAGCAGGGTTCCCGGACCCAGCCAACGCCAAAAGAGGAGCACGGCCAGGAAGATTCCGGCCAGGGTGTAGATCCAAAGATTTCCGTTCTTTTGCGCCCTCGGGGGACGGGCCGCCGAGAGGGCCCCCGGCTTCGTTTGGCAGAAATGGGCCCCGATCACCGCCTTTTGGCCGCAGTGGGGACAAATGTAGTGAAGGTCGGGTTTCGTGTTCTCAGCCATGAATTCAATTTAACATTTTTCGGCGCCCTCGGCTCCTCCCCGCCGCTTATCAAACCTCTGGCGGAACTGGCACCGCTGGCAGAGCGGCTCCACGCATCGGCCGTCCGAGAAGCCCCGATGGAGGGCCTGGGCCCGGGGCCCCGCCAAGATCTCCGACAGGTCTTGGCGATAGAGGTTGCCCAGGGCCAGCACCCCCTCTCCGTCGAGGCAGCAGGGAACCACGGTGCCGTCGACCAGCACGGCGATCTGATCTCTCAGCCCCAAGCAGAACCCCGAGGTCGAAATCGGCGGGTCGTCGAGGGTCGGCCACCGGAACGCGGCGTCGGTCAGGAGGGAGCGGCCCGGTCCCAGCATGGTACCCTGCCGTTTCGACGTGCCCTTCCAGCTTCGGAACTCGACGGGGAGTCCTGCCTGCTGGGCCCGGTCGGCGAAGGCCAGGACGGCACCCAGGGCCTCGGCTTCCGCCTCCAGGGTCTCGAGGCTCTGGAGCGAAAGGTGGATCCGTCGGAGGGCCGGGTGAACCAAAAGGATCTCCTGCCATCGGGCGAGAAGGGTGCCGTTGGTGACCAGTTCCACCCCCAACCCGGCGTCGTGGGCCCGGTCGAGGAGGTCGTCCAGCCGAGGATGGAGCAGCGGTTCGCCCTTGACGTGCAAGTAGAGCCGAGGGGCCCAGGGTGCCAACTGGTCGACGGCCCGCTGGAACTGGTTGGCGGTGATCATGGCCTGGGGACGCCCGGTAGGGGGACAGAACGGGCAACGAAGGTTGCAGACCGAGGTGATTTCGAGGTAGGCATTCCGAAAGCGTGTACGGGGCAGGGGTGACCTCAACGGACCGTGAAGAGCCGGTAGTTTGTCAGCGGCGTTTCGTCGAGGGAGACCTCCAGGACCTTGGCGCTTCGGGGTCCCTGCCGCAGCCAAGCTGCGAACTGCTCCACCGCAGCCGGGTCTCCTTGGACCAGGCCCGTGACGGAGCCGGTATCCTCGTTCTGGACCCAGCCGGCCAAACCTAACCTTCGGGCTTCCTCTTGGGCCGCCCAGCGGAATCCTACCCCTTGGACTCGGCCCACGACGGTGAACAGCCGGGCAATCATGCTGGGTGTCCCGTGGGGCGGTTTTCGTATACGGAGAGGTGGACCCAAGCCGCGGCCAGCAACGGCGTGTCGATCTTCCTCTTCCGGGCTTCGGCGAGGAGGTCACCGACGATTTGCTGCCCCTCGATGGGGCCTCCCTTCAGGAGGTCTCGGTACATCGACGTCGTCTGGGTCGAGTCCACCTGGGAGAGCCAGCCCCGGGTCGTCCCCAAGAAGTCCGGATCCGGGGGGAAGCCGGCGGCGGTGGCCACGGCGATCACCTCGTCGAAGAACCGCATCGAGAACTCGATCCCCCCCGAGGCCCGGGCCACCTCCCCCAAGTCGGCCCGCATCAGGCAGCAGATGCCTCCGATCGTGGCCAGCAAGGTCCACTTTTCCCAGAGCTTTGCCAGGATCGCCGTGGTCAGATGGGCATCGAAGCCCGCTCCGCTCAACTGGTTGTCCACCGAATCTGTCCGATCGGACCGCTGCCCTGTTCTCTCCCCGTACCAAAGCTCGTGGAGCTCATTGAATTGGACGACCCGGCCCCGATAGTCGACGGTGGTATTGATCCGGCACAGGCCCCCGAGGACGGCGTCCTCGCCGAATCGCTTCGCGAGGACGTCAAAGTGATGCATCCCGTTCAAGAGGGGGAGGATCATGGTATGGGGCCCCACGGCGGGCGCCAGGTCCTCCAGGGACGCTTCCAGGGCATACGCCTTCACCGCCACGATGACGAGGTCATAGGGACCCTTCACCTCGGAGGAGGTCACGAACTCGGGGCGGACCGTGAAGTCGCCGTGGGGGCTGAGAACCTGCAAGCCGGTGATTCTCAGTTCGGTGAGCCGGTTCTTTCTCACCAAAAACGTGACGTCCCGGCCGGCCTGGGCCAAGCGCCCTCCGAAGTAACCGCCCGTCGCTCCCGCTCCCATCACCAGGATTCTCATACTCCGCCTCCCGCCCCATTTGCCACGCTTCTGACACGGTATCACGGGGCGGGGGAGTTTCGCCAAGACTTTTATGGGCGGCGGTTTCTTCGCCTCAGGACGAGGTAGCCCACGAAGATGGCGGCCCAGGCGATGATGGAGGCCACCGGACCCACGAACCTGGCCAAGAACATGATAGCGAGGAAGGCGGCGAGCAGTCCGAACGACCAGGGACCTCCCCGGCGCCCCCCTTCCCAATCCGGACGTTCGGGGGGACCGGGATTCTCTCGAAAGAGGGCAAGTCCAATCAGGGGGTGGCGGAGGGCTCTCGCGCGGTCCATACAGCCAATATACTGGAGGAAGGGTCCCTTCGGCACGGAGAACTTCGCGATCAGAAGAACTTGTTGGAGAGCAGGGCCCGGCCCGTGCTGAAGTAGACGGTCGAATCGACGAGGAAGAGAAGCCCCAGGACCGCCGTTAGTCCGTAGTTGGCCACCGAGGCCCACTTCTGACCCTGGAGGTGAAGTTTTGCTTCGATATCCTCTACCCGATGGCGAAGGATGAGGTAGAGAACAAAGGGGATCAGGACGGGCACCACGTAGATGACGTTGTAGTAGAGAGCCCCGGGGATGGCTCCTGACGGGCCGAAGGCCGCGGAAAGCTTCTCGAGGGCTCCAAGGTAGGGCAGCGAAGCCGGAAAGCCCGAGACGCTGAAGAGGACCCCCACCAAGGCCGCTGTGACAGGGTTGAGGAGCCGCAGCAGCAGGGACATCCGGTCCGCCATGTTCGGCCCGGTGCGGCGTTGATTTCGGCGCCAGAAGTACCAGGCTCCGACCACACAGAGGGCCCCAAACACCAGCTGGACGAGGTAGTACTGCGGATCCGACAGGGAAGGCGGGGGAAAGAACTGCGCCAGGAAGCGGTTGAATTCTTCGATGTGGCCGAGGAAGAGGAGGCCGCAGGCCAGGTAGGACAGACTCATGCCTGCCAGGAACGACAGCGCCGTGGCCACGGGGCGTCGGGCCGACAAGAGGTACAGAAAGATAAGGATTTGCAATGCCGTTGACAGACTGTCGAACAGCGCGGTCGAGGTCAGAAAGAACCAAAAGTCAGGCATGATAGGCATGCTACCAGAAAGGACGGCGTTCGAGCAGTCGGCTCATGCAGGCCAGGAGATCTTCGGGGGCAAAGGGTTTGTGGATGGCCACTTGAAGGGGGTCAGCATTGAAATCGGCGAGTTCCTCGGCCGAAGACGAACCGCAGAGCAAGACGACCGGAATTCCGGGCCGAGAGGTCCGCACCCGGAGCACGAGTTCGGTCCCGGAGACTTGGGGGAGTCCCTGGCTGGTGACCACCAGGGAAATGTCCGGACCGTTCATTTGAAAGAGACTCCACCCGGCTCCTCCGTCCTCGGCGGTCAGCACCCGGTACCCAGCCTTCTCGAGGACCTCCTGGAGGGCGACCAGAATGTCGGGCTCGTCCTCGACGAGCAAGACTGTCTTCCCGGCGCCCTGGGCGGACGCCGCGGTCCCGTTCGACGAAGGTCGGCCCCCGAGCTTCCGTTCGGGGACGGGAAGGTAGCACCGAAAGACAGTCCCCTTTCCGACCACGCTTTCGACGTGGATCCAGCCGTGGTGGCTTTCCAGGATGCCAACAGCCATCGTGAGCCCCAGACCCGAGCCCTTTCCTCGGTCCTTGGTGGTGAAGAAGGGCTCAAAGATCCGGGTGAGGAGGGCCGAATCCATTCCCATGCCCGAATCTTCCACCTCCAGACAGGCGTATTCCAGGGCGGTGGCACGCGGCTCACTGTCCCTCAGCATGCTTCCCGCGACGCGGCTGGTCCGCAGGCAAAGCCTTCCCCCCTGGGGCATGGAGTCCTTGGCGTTGACGCAGAGGTTCAGGACCACCTGGTGGAGCTGGGCCTCGTCGGCCAGGAGGAAACCGACTTTCCCCAGGTCCTGGCGCAGTTCGATGGTCTTGGGGAAGGTTTCGACCAGAATGCGGATCACCTCTTGAACGACCGCGTTGAGGTCCACGGACGCCAGTTGCAGTTCGGACTTTCGCGCAATAACGAGAAGCTGTTTGACCAAGGAGGCGCCCCGCAGGGCCGCCTTCTTGATAGAACCGAACCGCTTGGTCAGGACCTGTGGGTCAGAGGGAACCAGCTCGGCCAGGTAAACCGTGCTCAGTATCACCGACAACAGGTTGTTGAAGTCATGGGCAATCCCCGCTGACAGGGTCCCCAGGCTCTCGAGTTTCTGGGCCTGGAGGAGCTGCCCCCAGAGGCGCTTGCGTTCGGTAATGTCCCGGGTCACTCCAAAGATCTCGAGGCGCCCCGTAAGCGGATTGAGGTCAAAGCGCGTGGAGATCTCCACCCAAAACTTCGAACCGTCTTTGCGGGCCTGTTCGAACTCGTCGAGGTAGGTGACCCGGGCACCGTCTTGCCAAGCTTGGTATCGCCGCTGAAACTCAGCTTCGGACAGCTCTGAGAACTCGGGAAGAAGGCGCTGATCGGGCTCAATAGCCAGGGCCTCGGCCACGGTGTATCCCGTCTGCTTCTCGACCGAGGGGCTGATGTAGGTGAACTCCCTCGTCTCGCCATCGATGGTCCAGATGACGTCGGTCGTATTCTCGGCCAGGACCCGGTACCGGGCCTCGCTGGCCACGAGATCCGCCACCACCCGCCGCCGTTCGGACACGTTGTGGATGGCCCCAAAGTACCCCAGACTCCGTCCCTCGGGATCGACGATGGGGGAAATGGAAACTTCGGCCCAGAACGTTGAACCATCGCGTCGCCGAAAGTTGACATCCAACTGCCGACCGGATTCGGGGAAAGCCTCGCGAATCAAGGACCTGTCCCTGGCGTAAGCGGCCCGGTCGGCGTAGAGGAATTGGGTGGACTTGCCTATGATTTCGTTGGGGGAGTAGCCGAACAGGCGTTCGAACGCCGTATTCACGAGGCGGATCTTTCGGTCGGGCCCCGTAAACACGAAGGAATCAGAAACGCCCTCGAAGATCGTTCGGAGCAGGCTGCCGCTCTTGCGCGCCGCCTCCTCCATCTCGGCCTTCTCGCGTTTGGTCTGCAGGGAGTCGAGGGCGAAGGCCAGGTCGGCCGCCAGCTCTTCTAGCAGTTCCCCCTCGTCCTTGGATTCAAAGACGCCAGGGGCCACCGCCATAAGGACGAGGTCGCCGACGGTTCTGCCCCGGCAAGTCAGGGGTACCGAGGACCAGGACCCAAAACGGGCGGCCTCGGGAAGGCGTCCCAGAGGGGTCCCCGTGGCGGCCGCCGGCGCGAGGGCCCGGGAACCTGCCGGCCCCAGGCCAATCCAGGCCGCGTCGGCGCCGCCGTGCTGAACCGTCACGTCGCAGATGGCCTGGAACAGCTCGGCTTCGTCCCGGGCTCGAACCAGGGTCTGGTTGATTTGGCGCAGGGCCTCGTAGAGCCCCCGCACTCTCGCAAGCTGCTGTTCGGCCTTCTTTCGCCCTGAAATGTTGTCGAGCTGAGCCAGGAAGAAGCCCATCTGGGGGCTGAAGACCGAGACCTCGAACCAAGCATCGAGGGCGGGCAGATAGGATTCGAACCGCTCAGGAACTCCGCTCAGGGCGACCCGGCCGCAGGTTTGGATCAGGTCTGGGTTCGACTCCTGGAGCCCCGGCAGAACCTCACTGGCCCGCTTCCCCACCACATTGCCCAGGCCGGTGAGCCGGATAAAGGCCGGATTGACATCCAGGTAGAGGAAGTCGACGGGGACGAATCTATCCAGGAGAATCTGACAGTAGGCTAGGCCGTCGAGCATGTGAAGGGCAAGGGTGCTTTGACCGAGGCGGGGTATCGGATCCATGGTTTTGCCAATTCGCTTTTGCCTGAAGTCTATGGTGCGAACCGGGCGAAATCCACAGAAGAGTCAAAGAATGCTCTTTCCGACCCCCAGGACCGGGCGGCTAGCCGCCGATGCCGAACCAGTCGGCGGCCAAGAGGGCCACCAGCAACAGGCCCATCAACCCGGTCACCACCCCCTTGGCCACGGGGCCCCGGTTCCCCACGTTGGCCAGCGAACGCCCGTAGAGGACGGTTCCCACCACAATGAGGGCCAGTTCCGCGACCGCCGCCAACCAGGAAATCTGCCAGAGCCCAAGGCCGAGGGTGGGGAAGTTGCCCCAGTTGCCCGGCAACCACGGCAGGTCCGCCCGATGAACCAGCAGGTCGAGGACCCAATGGCTGAAGGTCACGGCGCCCAGTACGACGCCGGCGCGTCGTCCCCAGCGCCGCAGTCCAAACCCCGCGGCCAGGGCCGACAGGATCAGGGCCCCCACTAGCGAATGGGTGTAGTTCGCGTGGATGATGCCTCCCCCATACCCTCCGGCACCTACGGGCACGATGGTCTCGATCCCCGACAGGTACAACGGGACGAACCCCACGTCGAGAAGCTGGGTGGCCACCATGACCGCCCAAAGGGGAACCTGCGGTTCCCGAGCCTTGACCCCTGCGGCCAAGGCAAAGTGCCCAGCCAGCATCAGCTTTTCCTCACCCAGCGGTCGAGGAATCCCATTCCCACCGTGAAAACCAACATA